>CAZMWI010000117.1:0-10001 GCA_964569945.1 uncultured Ignavibacteriaceae bacterium | reverse complement strand
TGCCTTTATTCTAATAATATTTGGATTAAATGAAAATGCTATAGGCATATCAAAACCTAAACCTACAACCCAGGGCGTCATAATCGGGATGACATTAACGACTATAAACGGCGACGTTGACGGCACCACAAAAATCAGGAATGGTGCGGCCGCGGGATTGTTTTTCGCTTACTCCCTGTTGCCTGCGTTTGATATTCAGCCGGAAATATTATATTGCCAAAAAGGTACGAACGTGAACGAAAACGGGTATATAAAACTTAATTACATAACTCTTCCGGTTTTGTTAAAGTATGAATCCCCCGCCCGGGGTCCGGTATCGCCAACATTTTTCGCCGGACCAGAACTAGGTCTGTTGCTTTCCGCAAAAATCAACAAAGGCGATGCGGAAATGGATTACGGGTATTATTTAAAAACTTTCGATTGGGGATTTAGTTTCGGGGCGGGGATCGACATTAAACTGGTATCTTTGAAACTAATGCTGGACGCCCGTTATACATTCGGCCTCACTAATATGGTCCACGATCCCGGTTCGGGAGACTCTTTAAAAAACTCGGCCTTCATGTTGACCGCCGCTCTCGGATTTTAAGCCACAAAAATAAAGGCCGGGTTTAACGCACGGCCTTCAATAAATTCTTATCCGATAACAATCCTATTCTTCAGCAAGATCCAGCTCAATAATAGGGGTTTCGGTATCGACCTGATCACCGTCTTTGAAGTTAATTTTCTTAACCTTGCCGTCGGCAGCCGAATTAACCTGGTTTTCCATTTTCATCGCTTCGACAATAACCATCGGCTGCCCGGCCTTCACTTCCTGCCCTTCGGCTACCAGAATCTTGACTACCTTCCCCGGCATGGGAGCGAATATTTTATCTTTCACTCCGACCGCCGCATCCGCTCCGCCCGCGACGTCGGCATCTTCCGAAGGCACCGTCATATCGAACAGGACGCCGTCGACGTCGGCGAATACTTTATTGTCCTTGACGACACAGCAAGCGGCGTATTTTTCCCCGTCGACCGTAACCACGAATTTGGCATTGCCCTGTTTTATTATCGAGTATGTGATTCCGTTCAAACCTGCCAAGGCACCGTCGGTTGACGGCTCTACGTCGATCTCCAGCAATTCATCGCCAAGTCTGACCTGTTGTATCATCTGCTGCACCTCATACCTATTTCCCAGTTGCCGATTGATTGCCACGGTGAAGGTTTAGCCTGCCTCACACCCGTCATTACGGTTGCCGGTTTCTGCGACAGGGCCGCCGCCGCGATTGCGACCGCTACCGATGACAGGCTTTCCTGCCCGTTATCGCGGTCGACCATATTTTTCTCAATAAAATTGGTGTATGTCCGCCCGGCTTTGAATTCGCGATGAGAAAGTACGTCGATCATGAACTTGCGCGACGTTTTTATTCCAAGAATCTTATAGTCTTTTAAAGCCTGCACCATCTTGCTGATAGCCAGGTCGCGATCGGGCGCGTGTACTATAAGCTTGGATAGAATCGGATCATAGTCTGTGCCGACTTTGGTCTTTCCGGTCACGCCGCTGTCGACACGAATCCCGGGACCCGCCGGTTCCTCATAGTACAATATATCTCCCGACGACGGCAGAAAGTTGTTTTCCGCGTCTTCCGCATAAATACGGCATTCAATCGAATGGCCGCGCTGGGTCGCGTTTCTGGCATTGTCAGAAATTTCCAGACCCGCCGCGATGCGAATTTGCTCCACGACCAGATCCACACCGGTCACCATCTCGGTCACCGGATGCTCCACTTGCACCCTCGTGTTCATCTCGAGAAAATAAAATCCGCCTTCGGTATCAACCAGAAATTCAATTGTCCCGGCATTGATATATTTGGCGGCTTCAGTCGCTTTGACGGCTGCCTCACCCATGCGGGTGCGCAGGTCCGGTGTCAGCGCCACGGAGGGCGTTTCTTCGATTATCTTCTGATGGCGTCTTTGTATCGAACACTCGCGCTCGAACAAGTGTATGGTATTTCCGTAGCTGTCGGCCAAAACCTGAAACTCGACATGCCGCGGGTTTTCGATGTACTTTTCAAGATAGACGGTGTCATCGCCGAATGCATTTTTGGCTTCGCGCATCGCCGCCTCGACGGATTCCTTAAGCAGCGCCTTTTCGTGCACGACGCGCATGCCCTTACCGCCGCCACCGGCGGCGGCTTTAATGAGCACCGGATAACCGGCCTTCTCGGCGGCGTCCTCGAACGATTTCAGATCGCTTCCGGCCCCCTGCATGCCCGGTATAAGAGGCACACCGGCATTGACCATTTTCTTGCGCGCTTCGACTTTGTTGCCCATCAGGCGCATCGATTCACCCGATGGCCCGATAAAAGTTATGCCCGCTTTTTCACAGGCGTCCGGAAACATCGGATTTTCGGCCAGGAAGCCGTAGCCGGGATGAATTGCATCGCATTTATATTCTTTCGCGACTTTTATTATTTTCTCTATCGAAAGGTACGATTCCAATGGCGGCGGCGGACCGATCTCGACCGATTCATCGGCGTAGTGGCGGTGAACGGCCTTAACGTCGGCGCTGGAATAAATCGCCAGTGTCGGAATACCGAGCAGACGACAGGCGTTCATGACTCGAACTGCGATTTCGCCCCGGTTGGCTACCAGTATTTTGTTGAACAATCTATCAGACATTCTTATTTGACCCATTTCGGTTTTCGTTTTTCCAGAAAAGCGCTCATGCCTTCCTGTCCCTCGTCGGATATGCGCAATTTGGCAATCATCTCGGCGGTGTACGTTTTGTACTGATCCTCTGTCATTCCCGGAACGTTCGAAACCAGTACTTTGGCCATAGCGACCGCTTCGGGCCCGGAAGATAGAATCATCTTGATCAGAGCATCAACCTCCTGATCGAGATATTCATCCTCAACACAGATGTTGACCAGCCCGATTTTCTGAGCCTTCGCAGCCCCCATACGCTCACCGGTGATGAAAAATTCTCGGGCTTTACCCTCGCCGATTTTCTTGATCACGTACGGCCCGATACAGGCCGGGACGACACCGATCTTGACCTCGGAGAAAGAAAACTTCGCCGATTCGGCGGCGATGGCTATATCGCATACGGCCACGAAACCCACTCCCCCGCCGATAGCGGCTCCGTTGATTTTCCCGATGACCGGGCAACGGAAGTGGTATATTTTGGCGAACAGATCGGCCAGCGCATTGGACTCTTTCAGATTCTCTTCGAAGGATTGATTGATGACCCGTTTCATCCAGTTGAGGTCGGCCCCGGCACAGAATGATTTGCCCTCACCGGTAAGTACAACCACCCGCAGATCCGTCTCTTTATCGAGCTTATCGAAAAGATCGGTCAACTCGTATATGAGAGCGTCGTTAAAGGCGTTGTGCACCTTGGGACGGCAGAAAGAGACATATGCGGTATTATCCTTAATTTCGTATTTTATCGTCGTGTAATCCATCTCATCCCCGCTACATTCTAAAGACACCATACCGCTGATCCGGTATCGGTTGATTGAGCGACATCGAAATCCCCAGTGCCACCGCTTCGCGCGTTTCCGTCATTCCGATAATACCGTCGTCCCAGAGACGAGCGGTGGAATAGTACGGCAGACTTTCGGCGGTGTATTTTTCGACGATCGGTTTGCGGATTTCGTCGATTTCTTCTTTGGTCAGCTTCTTACCCTGCCGCTCTAATTGCCGAACCTTAACGGTCGCAAGAACGTCGGCGGCCTGTTCGCCGCCCATGACGCAAATCCGGCTGTTGGGCCACATCCATAGAAGTCTCGGGAAGTAGCCGCGTCCGCACATGGCATAGTTGCCGGCTCCGAACGAACCGCCCACGATAACCGTGAACTTGGGCACCTGGGCGTTGGCGACGGCATGAACCATCTTGGCTCCGTCGCGTGCAATGCCGCCCGCTTCGTACTGACGACCGACTATGAACCCGGTAATGTTCTGAAGAAACAGCAACGGGATTTTGCGCTCGGTGCAAAGTTCGATAAAGTGCGCACCCTTGAGCGATGATTCCGAAAAGAGCACCCCGTTGTTGGCCAGAATCCCGACCGGGTAACCCATAATGCGGGCAAAGCCGCATACGAGGGTTATGCCATACAGCTCTTTAAATTCGTGGAAACGCGACCCATCGACAATGCGTGCAATAAGCTCGCGGATATCATACTGCTTACGGTAATCGTTGGGTACAACGCCATAGAGCTCTTCGGGATCATAGTACGGCTCTTCCGGTTCGGACATATCGAGCTCGAACTTGGCCTGAGTATTGAGGTTCTGGACGATATTGCGCGCGATTGAAAGCGCGTGTTCGTCGTTTTGGGCATAGTGGTCGGAAACCCCCGAGGTCCGGCAGTGCACGTCGGCCCCGCCCAAATCTTCGGCGCTGACCTCTTCGCCCGTGGCGGCTTTAACCAGCGGAGGACCGCCGATAAAAATCGTCCCCTGCTTGCGAACCTGAACCGTCTCGTCGGACATGGCCGGTAAGTACGCCCCCCCGGCGGTGCAGGAACCGAGCACCAGCGAAATCTGCGGAATGCCCATCGCCGACATCCGGGCCTGATTATAAAATATCCGCCCGAAATGATCTTTGTCGGGAAAGACGCCCGATTGCAGCGGCAAAAATATACCGCCCGAATCGACCAGATATATGCACGGCAGTTTATTATCTTCGGCGATGCGCTGGGCGCGAGCATGTTTTAAGATTGTTTCGGGATAGTACGTTCCACCCTTGACGGTGGCGTCGTTGGCGATAACCATGACTTCCTTGCCGTGGATGACGCCGATACCGGTGATCAGACCGGCGCAGGGCGCCGCGTTGTCGTGCATATCCCAGGTCGCCAACGGCGACAGCTCCAGAAACGGGGTGTTTTTATCGAACAGGCGCGAAACCCGTTCGCGGGTCAGGAGCTTGCCGCGCTCGAGATGCACCTTGCGGGCTCTCTCACTTCCACCTTGTTTTACTTTGTCCAGTCGCTCTTTGAACAGCGCGTGATCTTCGCGGTTACGCTTATCGTTTTCCTTAAAAATATCCGATGATGTACTAATCTTGGATTCTATTCTAAACATATGATTCCCATTCCAGAATCAGGCTTTATAAAAACAGGGTCGGCGTTTGGGCCGACCCCGGTTTTGTCTATTTTAGTACCACTTGGGAACGAATTTGTACCCGTAGCTTAAGACGCCGTGGGTATCGTGAGTCTGGATGCGCCGGAATTCAATCCTGACCTCCATCCCCACTTTGATCTTGTCAACGTCGCAATCGACAACCTGAGCGGTGAGTTTAACACCATTGCTCAACTCGGCGATGCCCAAAGCGTACGGTGCTTCATCGGTGAACTGCGACGGCGCCACCCGGATTACCGTGTAGGTCAATAACTTTCCGGTATCGGGGAGCTTGATCGTTTCGAACTCGCGGGCTCCGCATTCCGGGCAAACCAGGCGCGGCGGAAAAGAAATGTAACCGCACGATTTGCATTTCCCGGCTTCCAGGCGGTAGCGCTGTCCTTTTTCTCGCCATATACGTGATGGAAACATTATTCGACCTCCAACAGATGAACCAGGGTCGATCCGCCGGACCCACCCATATTTTGCGCCATACCGATTTTCGGGTTGTTCTTCAATTGACGCCCGTTCTCGGCCTGCCCGCGCAACTGTTTGACTATTTCATAAATCTGGGCAATGCCAGTCGCACCGACGGGGTGACCTTTGGATTTGAGCCCGCCCGACGTGTTGATCGGGAACGATCCTTCCAGTCCGGTCTCTCCCTTAGCCGCCATCTCGCCGCCTTTACCGACCGGGAATATTCCCAACGATTCGGTGACGATAATCTCGGCGATAGTGAAGCAATCGTGCACTTCGGCGAAATCGACGTCCTTGATCGTCTTCCCGGCCATCTTGAACGCCCGCTCACCGGCCACTTTCGTCGCCGCGAGAGTGGTCAGGTCCTTGCGCGAATGAAGCGCAATCGCATCAGTGGCGTGACCGGAACCGATGATCTTAATTATAGGTTTGCCAAGCTTTTTGGCGATATCGACCGTCGTCAATATCACGGCGGCGGCACCATCGGTAATCGGCGAGCAATCCATAATCCGAAGCGGCGAAGCCACCATAACCGAATTATTGACGTCTTCTATCGTCGTTTCAAACGGATATTGTGCGTTGGGATTTTTGGCGCCGTTCTTGTGGTTTTTGACGGACACGGCTGATAATTGATCGCGCGTGGTGCCGTACTTATGCATATGCGCTACGGCCATCAGGGCGTACAGCCCCGGGAACGTGGCACCGTGGAAAACTTCATATTCTTGGTCGGCCGCGGTCGCCAGAGCGTATGTGGCTCCGTCGCCGGACACGTCGGTCATCTTCTCGACACCACCGGCCAGGACGATATCTGACATACCCGAGGCGACCTCGATGTAGGCCGAACGGAAAGCCAGTCCGCCCGAGGCGCAGGCCGATTCGACTCTCGTCGCGGGAAGGTGCCGGTAACCTAGATAATCGGCCATCAACGAAGCTAGGTGCTCCTGGCCGACAAACAGGCCGCCGGACATGCAACCGATTGTCATCGAATCGATCTTATCCACACCGGCGTCATCTATTGCCGTTAAAGCGGCTTCGACAAATATATCACGGAACGATTTATTCCATAACTCGCCCCATTTATTCATGCCTATGCCGACAACTGCTACGTCTCTCATTTCATGCACCTCCTACTTGTTCTTCCGTATTTTGTGCCTGAATTTGGCATAGGTTCCATAGTCAACGTACGTTACGTTTTCATCGAGAAGCTTTCTCGTTTTAACCGCTTTGTCGCGAACTTCATTAATACGATCCGTCACCTGCCAGACGAAAGCATCCGAGCCGGCCCCGGAACCGTACGATACCATCAGGATCTTATCACCCGGTTTGGCGATATCGAGAGTGGCGGTCAGGCCAACCGGCGACGCGCCGGAATAGGTGTTGCCGAGATACGGTGACAGCCAACCCGGTTCGAGCTGCTCTTTGGTGAAGCCGAGCATCTTGCCCGCGCGCATCGGGAATTTCCCGTTCGGCTGATGGAAGACGGCGTAGTCGAAATCTTTGGGTTCCATGTTGGCCATCTTCATGATGCCTTTGGCCGCACCGAGGGTGTGCGTGAAATAGGCCGGTTCACCCGTGAACCGTCCGGCGTGTTGCGGATAGTACTCGTGCTCGCGACGCCAGAAATCGGGCGTGTCGGTCATGTATGAGTATGTGTGTAAAATCTCGGCGATGACGTTTTCCGCGCCCATTATGAAGGCCGCGCCTCCGGCTGCCGCCGAATATTCAAGAGCATCACCGGGAGCACCCTGCGATGTATCGGCGCCGATGGCCAGACCGTATTTGATATAGCCCGACTTGACCAGCCCGAGACAGACAAACATCGCTTCGGAACCGGCTTTGCAGGCAAATTCGAAATCGGCGCAGTGAATGTCCGGGCAGGCGCCGATGGCGTCGGCCACGATCGTTCCCGACGGCTTGACTGCGTAGGGGTGCGATTCCGAGCCGATATATATGGCCCCGATTTCGGCCGGGTTGACATTTCCGGCGCGTTTCAGGGCGTTTTTTGTGGCTTCAACCGAAAGCGTTATCGTGTCGGTATCCGGAGTCGGAACCGACTTCTGAGTCAACATAAGTCCTTTTTTGTAGCTTGGCGCATCGGCTCCCCAGACCTTGGCGATTTCTTCGACTTTGATCCGGTGGCGAGGGATATGCGCTCCATAGCCGACAATTCCTACCATGTACATTACCTCATCGATCTATGATTTTAAGTCTCTATTCTACAATGTCATACGCTCTCAGGCGCAACAACGGCAGAATGGCTAATATAAGCTTTTCTACCCCCTCCCGCAAGACCAATATGCAAAGTGACCGATAGCCTACAGCCAATCCACAAAACTTTGGTATTACTCCGGCGAAAATTCTTCACTTTTGCGTAAAAGGATATATATTGGATTACAAGATGAAGTTACTTACTCTGGCATTTTTGATTTTGACGGCATTGCCGTTAAATCTATCCGCGAACCCGGGCCCATCTGCCCCGCCAAACGTGCCCGACACCCTTCCCGGCGACACGATTTACTACGACGGTGTCGATCATTCTTTCATGTTTGTGGCGCCTCAGGGATGGACAATCGATACGACCAATGCCTATTTCGACGGCTACACGGCGGCGATGTTTCCCGGTAGCGAATCTTATTTCAATGCAACCAAACAGATTCTGGTCTGGGTACTCGATCTGGATTCATTGACTTTTGACGAGTTTATCACGCGCGATTCCCTGCACCTGAACAAGACCAAAGGCATCCTTTTTTACAACCGCTATCCGCTTCACGATCCGGCCCACCGTCAGAAGGTACTCGAACAGAAGTTTGGATTAAGTAAGGCGATCGAGCCGGACGCTTCACGGATAGACACGTGCATTGTGCTGGAATTAAACGATCCGGGCGGCAAATCAAAGGACGCCATGATTGCGTACGGCAACGCCGGTTCGGAAATAGTTGTTTTTCAGCTAAATATCTCAAATCGACTCGACCTCGGCATTGCCCAGCGGGCCTTCGAAAAGGTATTGGATAGCTTTAAGCTGACAAAATAGTCGGTTTATTTTATCGCTATTCTTCCGCCGTCAATTCGATATTGTGCCCTGCCTTCCACTCCCCGCCCCTGAAGGCATACCATTTGTCGAGGAGTTTGCCGTCATCGGTCAATTCGAAAGTGTTCCGGTAATCCAGGGCCGTGTCCGGAAATGTAATCCTGCCGGAAATCAAAATCTTGCCGGAATCGTCGCTTACAATACCGTTTAAAAATATTCCGCGGCTGTTTATCGAAAAAAACTTTGCAGCCTGTTCTGCCGGATCCCAGAATATGAAGGCTTCGCTTTCGTTGTTAAGGGCTTTGCAATAATCGGTCCTTTTGATAGCGTTGCCGTCCCAGACGACGTCGAATTGCCGGACAACTCGTGCCTGCATTTTTCCATCGGGCGAATTTATAACCCCAACCCATTTTTTGTTAACTATCGGTTCGAGTAATTTAAGATTATCACAAAGAGAGGTTTCTGTTTTTTTGCCCTCCTGGCCAAACAAGATACCGGTTGCAAGCAATGCTAATAAAATTGCCCTATAGCCAACGATTCGTAATGAGCTCAAGAGACACCTCCGAAATAATATTTTCCGATTTTGCTTTTCTATCATTGTGCCAGATAGAGCCAGTATTTATCGCCTCGATTTAATACAATATTACATCAGGATCGTACTCGATTACGCCCCCACCCCTATTATATAAAGCCGTGACAACGTATGTGACCATTGGCGATGGAGGAAAACAATAATTACTATTTTCAAAAACGAACCCATTCTCTTGTAACCGACACCCCGACTATAGGTTACACGAGACAATATCGCGATTATTGCTAAATTCAGTTCAATATTGATTTGTAACAGCCGCAATCGTAATTTGGTCAGCATCATGTATACCGAGTCCTATAAATATTATGACCGGATTTATTCGAAATTCAAGGACTACAACTCCGAATGCGATAAAATCCTGGGGCTTTTAAAAGGCCGGCATCCTGAAGCGAAAACAATCCTCGACGTCGCTGTTGGAACCGGCGAACACGCCCGGATTTTGTCGGAGAAAAATGATTATATAATCGATGGCATTGATCTCATGCCGGAAATGGTCGAAATCGCCCGCTCCAAAAAGCAGTCCGGGGAATTTTTTGTCGGCGATATGACGAACTTCGATCTTGGCAGGAAATACGACGTCGTCATGTGCCTGTTTTCGTCGATAGGCTATGTCAGGACGCTTGAAAATGTCGTTAAAGCCCTGGGCTGTTTTAAAAATCACGTCAATGACAACGGCATCATACTGGTCGAGCCGTGGTTTACGCCCGAGGTGGCTCGTCACGCTAATTTCGATTGCACCATAGCCGATGAAGATGATGTTAAAATAGCCCGGATGTCACATACCGAAATTGTGGACCGTCTTCA
>CAZMWI010000116.1:0-10092 GCA_964569945.1 uncultured Ignavibacteriaceae bacterium | reverse complement strand
ATGACATTGGGCCTACTCCAAGTAGTGTAATTTCAAATGCTATCGGTATAAATTTTTCACAGACATCCCGACACAATATAATTGGGCCGTACAATGACATAGCCTATTGCACCAGCCAGGGAATGTATATGCCGGTTGGCGCGGACAGCAACATAATTATCGGAAATGAAATCCATGAAAATGGATTGGATGGCATTCTTCTCACCAGCGGGCCGAATCACAATCGCATCGGTGGACGGGCCCCGGAAAAAGGTAATCAGATTTACACGAACGGGCAGAACGGCATAAATATTTATGGTAATTCCGACTCCAACCAGGTAATCGGCAATCGAATCGGCGGCGATTTTGCATTTCCCGACCAGGGCAACCTCGATAACGGCCTCGTCATCGACTTCAACTGCGACGGCAACCTGGTCGATTCCAATTTAATCGCCTTTAATGCCAACGATGGCATCTCGGTCGTGATCAACAGCCGTATTAATGAAATCACCCGCAATCATATATACATGAATGGCGATCTTGGAATCGACCTTGCCGATGACGGCGTTACGCTCAACGACCCCGGCGACGGCGACTCCGGCCCCAATGACCTGATGAATTTCCCGGAAGTGGACTCGGTGCGGTATGATACATCAGATAGCACATTCGTAATCTATGGTACCGCCGGCGTTGGCGCCCGGGTGGAAGCCTTTATTGCGCACCCGGCCAATGACACTCTCCGATTGCCTGATTTATCCGGTCATGGAGAAGCATACGAGTATATCGGATTTACCACGGCTGATGGTGCCGGAGATTTCACCTATAAAGTCGCCAAAAACTATCCGATATTTTCAGAAGTTACCTTTACAGCAACCGACGTTGACGGAAACACGTCCGAATTTTCGACTAATACCCTGCTCGATCAGGCGCCGTTGATTATTGTCGGTTATTCACCTATCAACCTCAAGGTTATTGACCCATCCGGGGATTCTATAGGCAAAAGCGAAGACGGGACGCCTTTCAACACTATTGGAGACGCCACCTATGACGAAGCTCCCAATGATTCGGTCAATATTGCATACCCGCTCAACGGAGACTATACCATTATAGTCCTGCCCGAAATAGGCGCTCCATCGGGAGCCGTATATAGCGTTGGCATCCGAATCGACGGGTCATGGGAATGTATACAGGTCGAAAATGCCAATGTCCCGGCCTCGGGGACGGCTGATACAATCGGCTATGTTGTCGAGGAAAGCTATCATTATGAAAACGGCGACGCCAACGGGGATGAAACATACAACCTGCTCGATATATTGCTGTTGATTGATTGTATCTACGGTACAGGTGACGTAACCTGTCCCGATCCTTATCTTTCCGGTGACGCCAACTGCGACCGAGTCCTTAACCTGATTGACATATTGTACTTGATCGACCACGTCTATGGTGATCCTCCCGGGCCACCGCCGTGTTTACTGGAATAGCGTTGCCATTTTGGCATATGATTATTGGATAGGCTGAAAAAAACAAGTAAACCTGCACCTCTTGTGACGGAGGCAGAATGCAGAAGACAATACTGACTATTACTTTAATTATGTCAATGCTGCTATGGGCATTATCCGGTCAACAAAATGCTGCAAAGGCCGGCGAAAAGGGGGAATCAAACAGCACGGCCTCTTCCGGTAAAATGCCATTTTGCGGTGATGAAAACGGCGATGCAATGGTCAATCTTATAGATATACTTTATGTCAGGGATTACCTTGGAAACGGCGGCCCCCCCCCAGTTTCGATGTTTGATGGCAATGTTGATGGCCGATGCATTGTGAATATCGCCGATATATCACAAATAATTGATTATATCTATATCAGCCTTCAGCCGCCAACCTGTGCGGATACATCGACGTGCATTTATGCCATTGATGCCAATAATATTATTACGGTCGGTTGCGCACCGTACGCTCCGTATCCGGGAGATGACTCGGTCGCGATACCGGTATTTCTGGATAATACAGATACCCTTCTGGCCTTTTCTCTCGGTTTCTCATATACTTCGGGCAATATCGAAATCACATCAATCGACACAACCGGCGCCCTGCTAAACGGCAAAAGCAAAGTTTGGTTCGATACAGTTGACGTCAGTGCAAAAAAAGTGCTTGTCGGGGCCAGCGCCTTAAGCCCGACCGCATATATCGCTCCACAATCAGGCGGACTATTATTCAATTTAAATGCTCGCATCCTGAGCGGGCCGGTCGATCAGAATATAACGCTCGATTCGTCTTTTGTTCCTCCGGGCGGGGATTTTATGATAGTAAAGACAGATTTCTCTTTATTCCGTCCCACCTTTGAGCCATGCCTTATCTACGGGCATATCGAAGTGACCAATCTTGATAACTCGGGCATCGGAAGCCTGCGCTGGGCCATTGATTCGGCCAATACCAGTATTGGACCAGATAGTATTGTATTTGCCGTATCGGGAACGGTTAATTTATCCGGCACAGCCCTCCCGGCATTGACAGATGATTATACCATAATAAGCGGCACATCATCTCCCGGTGGGGCGCACAGCATTGTTATCGATGGTTCTTCCCTTGCAGGAAACTTATCAGGTTTGGAAATAAATGGGAACAACTGTGTCGTTGAGGGACTGACTATAAACCATTGGGACTGGGCGTGTATCAGAATACTCGGTCATTATAATAGTGTAACCAATTGCTATCTTAATGTTAATTCCGCCGGTAATAATCGTGAAGCCGGAGACGGTTTTGGCATTGACCTCGATGGAAATTACAACACTATTGGTGGCGGAGATTTTTTTAACAATAAAAATGTCATTTCCATGTCATCATCGAGTGCAGCCATTTGGATAAACTCGTCCAAGCACAATGATATATATAATAACTATATTGGTTTGACGGCATCCGGCACAAAACTCGGAACTTTTTCGCGAGAGGGTGACGGAATCTGGATCCAATCTTCCGACAGCAATTATGTGGGTGACACAACGAAATTTCCCAATTTCATTTGTAATACTTCGCGGGCCATTTATTTCACCGGAGGTATAGCTAATGGTTACGGAAATGAAATTGCCAATAATGTAATTGGGCTTGGGTTTAATATGTTCGATACAATTCCGAATACAAATGGTATTATAACGTCCGATGCAATATGCAAACATAATATTATTGGACCGCAAAACATAATTGCGGGCACTATCGGAAACGGCATTAATATCGGCCCGACAGCATCCAATGAAATCGACAGCAATACCATTATAGGGAATACAATTGCGGGAAATCAGGGGAACGGCATCTTCTTGAACGGCAATATCATGCATACAATAATCGGCGGATCCGGCCCGGATGAAGGAAATTACATTTATAACAATGGTTCCAATGGAATATACATTTACGAAAATTCCGATTCTAACCAGGTAATCGGGAATCATATCGGCGGAGACATAGCCCACCCGAACAGATTTAACGGTGCTACCGGTGTCATGATTGACTACGACTGCGATGGTAATTTGGTCGACTCCAATTTTATTGCATACAATTACAATGATGGTATTTCAGTAATGATAAACGGCAGACTTAATAATATTACAAGGAATAGTATTTATAAGAATGGTGATATTGGTATCGATTTGGACGACGATGGAGTTACACTAAATGATATCGGCGACGGCGATTCCGGTCCCAATGACCTTCTTAATTTCCCGGCAGTGGATTCGGTGCGGTACGATACGTCGGACAGTACATTTGTAATCTACGGAACGGCTGAAGCCGACGCCAAAGTCGAGGCTTTCCTGTCACACCCGGCCGACGATACTCTCAGATTGCCTGATTTATCCGGTTATGGGGAAGCATATGAATATATCGGATTTACCACGGCTGATGGTACCGGCGATTTCAGTTTTAAAGTCGCCAAAGAGTTCCCGATATTTTCAGAAATCACATTTACGGCAACCGACGTTGACGGTAATACTTCGGAATTTTCGGCCAACACCGTGCTCGATCAGGCGCCATTGATTATTGTCGGCTATTCACCTATCAACCTCAAGGTTATCGACCCTGCCGGTGATTCGATCGGCAAAGCCGAAGATGGAACGCCGTTTAACACCATCGGGGATGCCACGTACGATGAAGCCCCTAACGACTCGGTCAATGTTGCCTACCCGCTCAATGGAGACTATACTATAATAGTCCTGCCGGAAATAGGCGCTCCTCCGGGCGCGATATACAGCATCGGCATCAGAATCGACGGATCGTTGGAGTGTATACAGGTCGAAAATGCCAATGTCCCGGCCTCGGGGACGGCTGATACAATCGGCTATGTTGTCGAGGAAAGCTATCATTATGAAAACGGCGACGCCAACGGGGATGAAACATACAACCTGCTCGATATATTGCTGTTGATTGATTGTATCTACGGTACAGGTGACGTAACCTGTCCCGATCCTTATCTTTCCGGTGACGCCAACTGCGACCGAGTCCTTAACCTGATTGACATATTGTACTTGATCGACCACGTCTATGGTGATCCTCCCGGCCCGGCACCGTGCATTCTGGAATAGATAATAAGCGGCTACAAAAAAAGGCAGGCTGTATGAGCCTGCCTTTTTTATTTCAATAAAATCCGATTGGACTATTTGAACGACGCAATGGCGGCATCGACGCTGTCGTGAGTTTCGAAAATAGTCACCAGGCGTGTGATTGTCAGGAGCGATTTGATGCTTTCGGTGACGTTGGCCAACTTGAGTTCGCCGCCGGCATTTTTGACTGTCGTCAGGGCCGAAATAAGCATTCCCAGTCCGACCGAACTCATCCATTCGACTTTAGCCAGATCAACCACAACCTGCTTTTTGTTGCCGCTGACCAGTTCGTGAAGCTTGCCGTGGAACATGGTCGCGTCCGGTCCGCCCATTACTTTGCCTTCAAGATGGAGTATCGCCGCGTTTCCCATGACTTCATCCTGCATTTTCATCGCGTATTCTCCCGATTAAGCTTTTTATTTCTATGTTATAATCCAGCCCGAGAAACATACCCTCCCGGCCTGAGAAAAATAATATACGAGGTTCTTCCAAAAACTCAAGCTCTATTTGACCCGTCCAGAATCCGGTAGTGTTTTTCGCGATCCTCTTTGCGGACGCTTCCGGTCGGGACTTTCAACACTTCGACCGCCACCGCCCGGTTGCCGCCGATTTCAATAATATCGCGCTCGTTAATTTCGCGTCCGGGTTTGGCTTTTTGGGAATTTACCTTAACCAGGCCGGAATCGGCGATTTCTTTGGCCAGTGTCCGGCGTTTGATTATACCGGTCTTACAAAGGAATAAATCGAGTCGCATATATCCGGATTAGTTCAGTGGACGAATGTCGACATAAGTCTTGTCGCGGATTTCCTTGACCCATCTGTCGACATATTCGCTGGTTTTGGCCTGGCGGGCCATCTCTTTGATGGCGTCGTAATCGTCTTCGAGAGTCAGCGTTCGCTCTTCCTGCCGGTCGAGGAGTTTCAAAATATGAAGTCCATACTCGGATTTGACCGGTCCGACCACGTCGCCGATATCTTTGAATTTTCCAATGGCTTCAGCAAATACCGGCGGCAGTTCTTTGATCGGAAACCAGCCCAACTCCCCGCCCTGCTTGCGGGAATCATCATCGGCCGAATAAGTTTTGGCGATCTCCTTGAAATCGGCCCCGCTTTTAATTTCATTTATCAGCGAATCGGCCAGGTAATATGTTTTCTGGGAATCGGCGGCCGTCGGCTGCAGGGCAAACATAATTTGCTGCAAATGGGCCCGCTCACCCATCTTTTCGATGCACTTTATGATATGAAAACCGGCCTCGGTTTGGACCACGCCGGAAATATCGCCCGGTTGAAGACTGAAGGCGGTGCGTCCGAATTTGGGGAGGACGTCATCCTGCGATAAAAATCCAAGATCGCCTCCGGACAGTGCCGCAGGACCGTTGGAATATTTGATAGCCATCGACGCGAAATCGGCTCCGCCGGAGACATTCTTGCGGACCGTTTCGGCCAGCTGCTTGATCGAGTCCTCGGTAGCTTTCGACGGTTCGAATTTCAAAAGGATATGGGCCAGGCGAACCATGTCCGGTTGAGTCGGTATCGAATCAGTGTACTTATTATAAAAATCGACCACTTCCTGTCGCGAAATGGAGATGTTTCTCAACTTGTTCGAAATCCAGCTTTGTTTGTAAAGCTGGTTTTCTATCTCCGGACGCAAGCGTTTTTTGAAAGCCCGCAGGTTCATCCCTTCTCGATTAAGTTCATCGAGAAAGGCGTCTTCCGACGGATATTGCGACGCGATCGACGCGACACGGTCGTCAAGAGCGCGGTCGACATCGGCCGTCGATATATTTATGGTCGTATCGCTTTTGGCCTCAATCAAAAACAACTGTTCGGATACCATCTGATCCAGGACCTGCTTTTGAAGCTCTTCCAGTTCCTTTTCGTTCTTGGGGCGGACTCCCTGATTGATCGCCAAAAGCTGCATTTGAAGGGCCAGCTCTGACAGAAGAATCGGCTCGTTACCGACCACGGCCACTATCCGTTCCAATGGTTCTGCCGAAAACGCAACCGGAGCCAGTATTATAGCCAGCCCCAACAATAACAAAGTAATTTTTTGAAACACAGCTTACATCCCTGTTTTAGCTGATCGGCCCGTACTTGGATTTGTCTATGGTCGATCTCAGATTGCTTTCATAAATTTTTATCTGCGACTTTTTCTTTTGCGCGGCGATCCAGTCGTTCCTGACTTTTGTCCGCTGCTGCATCGTCAATTGCCGCCGAATTTTCTCTTTGACTGTCAGAAAATCGGACACTTCCTGCGCCTGCTTATCAGCCACGTATATAATCGAGAACTTGCCCCCTCCCAGACCCAGCGGCCCCGCAATATCGCCGACACTTGCATTCTGGGAGGCCCTGAAAAGATCAGGATATTGACTTTCCGATATATAACCAAGATCGCCCGAAGTGGCGCGTTTACCGGGGCGTTCCGTATATTTGGCCGCTGCTTCCTTGAACTGTTTTAAGGATATGAGCGATTTCTTGATGCGCTTGGCTTCGGTAAAATCCGACACATAAATCTCGAACAAATGTACTTTGGCCGGGGTCACATAATCGGACTCATGGTTCTCATAGTATTGACGCACCTCGCCATCATCCGGCGGCGGTCCGAACGGGAGGGAGTCGTTTTCGAAAATGTCGGCCATTGTTAGTTCTTTAAAGCGCTTCACTTTATATTTAAACAGCGGGTCATCTTCAAGTCCCAGCTTCCGCGCTTCCGTGCCAAGTATGTTGTCTATTTTCAGATTGAAAATGATAACGCCGATCGAATCATAGTCGTTAAACGGAGGCAGGATGGACTGCGCGAGTTTTTTGGATTCCACCAGGTACTGTCCCAAAGTCATCTGGCCGCCATCCCAGGTGGCCAGAACCATTTCCTTTTCGTCACGGTCGAGCTGACTTATATCGAAATCGCTTTTGGGCAGGGTTTTCAATACTTGCGGAGGGTACATCGTCTCCAAACGATGGATGACATAGTCGCAAACATCCTTTTCCACTTTGACCGGATATTTTTCTTTCAATTTATTGGAATATTGCTCGATCAGGTCCATTCTTTTATTGACCTCAAGTGACCGTCTTAAACCGGCTTTTTCCTCTTCAAAACTACGCCGCTCATCGTTGGGAACACGGTCATCGACTTTGACAATATGCCAGCCGTAACGGGTTTTGAACGGTTCACTTATCTCACCGGGATTCAGGCGGAAGGCATAATCCGCAAACTGACGATCCTTGGAGGCGTAATCGAAATACCCCAGCTGACCCCGGTTTTTCGACGTGGTCGGGTCTATGGAATAAGCAATAGCGAGATCTTCGAAATTGCCGCCGTTTTTCAGGCTGTCCAGAACCATTTTGGCCGAATCCTCGGTGCCCAGCAGAATGTGAGAAGCACTGATCTTATATTCTTCTTTATCATAAAGATCGTGCAGTTCCTGGTCGGTGATGACGATTTTGTCGTTTATTTCTCGCTGGTACAGGATGTCGAGGAGGAATTTTTCGCGGCTGTCGAGTACGATGCGGTTAACCTCATCCATCTTGTCCATATGAAGGCGATAGGCTTCCTGAATAAACAACTGCTGAATGATCAGACTGTCGAGGATATCCTTTCTGGCCTGGAGTTCCTCGTCGAAGCTCGCGAAAGTCAGGTTGTTGCGCTCAAAAATATCATTTATATCCCGAGCCAGAATTTTGTCGCCGTTGACGGTGGCTACGGCCATCCCCTCCATACCTGAACTGCAGCCGAATACACCGAGCAGAGTGAGCACGATACCGATTAAAAATCCAAGTTTAACGTATCCGTTTTTCATAAACATTCATTCCCTTATAAATTTAATAATTTATACATCCCTCCAATAGGTGGGTTCCTCATTACTTGACAATAAGAGTGCCAAAATACAACGGGAAAGCCCCACAGGCAAGCGGTTTTTGGTCCTGGCAAACCCCGCAACTGCTATCGCTTCTCTTGCCCATCGATCAAAAATCGCTTGCCTTATCGCACGAAAGGATGTAGTTTCGCTAATTAATTTATAATATCATAATTTTGCGGGTGATGAATTGAATATTCCAAGATTGCTGACGACCAGAAGATTGATACTCGCCCTGGTAGTCGTATCGGGGTTTCTGTTTTATTCCAACGCCTTTGCATCCGAAGGCACCGCTGAATCCAGCGAGGTGGCCGACGTTCTGCTGGGCCTTATCGTAATTCTCCTTTCGGCCAAGCTCGGCGGCGACTTGCTCGAACGATTCAAACAACCGGCTGTCCTGGGTGAACTCATTATCGGGATGGTCATCGGTAATTTGACGTTGATCGGGATCGACGCCTTCGAGCCGTTCAAACACAGCCTCACCCTGGAAGTCCTGGCCGAGATCGGGGTTATCATCCTGCTTTTCGAAGTCGGCCTGGAATCATCGCTGGCCGAGATGATGAAAGTCGGGGTGACGTCGTTTATGGTGGCAACTTTCGGTGTCATTGCACCATTTTTCCTCGGCTGGGGGGTAGCGGTTTGGTTCCTGCCAGAAGAATCGATATACGTTCACATTTTCATAGGTGCAACTCTTACAGCAACCTCAGTAGGGATAACGGCCCGGGTTCTGCAAGATATAGGGAAGATTAAAACGGCCGAAGCCAAAATAATACTCGGCGCGGCCGTCATCGACGACATCATGGGGCTGGTAATTCTCGCGGTCGTGGTCGGAATTATCAATGCCGCGGCGCACGGCGGTGAAGGTATCAGTTCACTGGACGTCTTGATGATTGTAGGTAAGGCGGTCGGCTTTGTGATCGGATCGATAATCATCGGAATCTGGATCATGCCACGAATTTTCAAAGTCGGCAGCAAGCTCAAAGTCAAAGGGGTCCTGCTTTCGACCGCTCTGCTGGTTTGTTTTCTTCTGGCGTACATCGCCAGTGAAATCGGCCTGGCCCCGATTGTTGGCGCCTTTGCCGCGGGACTTATCCTCGATCGCGTTCAGTACCAGGATTTCACTCACAAAGGCGAGCATTTTATCGACGAGCTGATCAAACCGATCGGGATTTTCCTCGTGCCGATCTTTTTTGTCCGTATGGGCATGATGGTAGAACTGATCACGTTTACACATACGGCCATTCTGGCTTTTGCCGGGGTTATGACGCTGGCGGCTATCGCCGGAAAACAAGCGTGCGCGCTGGCTATATTCGATAAAACGACCAACCGTCTCGCGGTCGGATTGGGGATGATCCCCCGGGGTGAAGTCGGTTTGATTTTCGCCGGTATCGGGGCCAAGATGATGATTGGCAGCGAAAGGGTTATCGCGCCCGGAACGTTCTCGGCCGTGGTTATTATGGTAATCGTAACGACACTGGTAACACCGCCGCTGCTTAAGGTTTCTCTTTTAAAGGGTGATAAGAAGAAAGAAGCTCTGGCACAAAAGACTTAGGCGCTTGTAGCTTAGTCTGTTTTGGAAGATTAAATTTAGTGACGTCAGGAGCCTTTCCTGGCGTCTTTTTATGATGGGCAATTCCGCCGGGAAAGGGTTCCCGACGGCGCTCCAGGAAT
>CAZMWI010000115.1:8288-10313 GCA_964569945.1 uncultured Ignavibacteriaceae bacterium | reverse complement strand
CATTGATCTTTCCCGCGATCCGATGGCTCTGCAGCGTCTGAAAGAAGCCGCTGAAAAAGCCAAGATCGAACTCTCGTCGACCATGAGTACGGACATAAACCTGCCGTTTATCACGGCCGACCAGAATGGTCCCAAGCATTTGAATGTCAATTTAACCCGCGCCAAATACGAGCAGCTGGTTGATGACCTGCTCGAACGCACCGTCGGCCCGTGCCGCAAAGCGGTCGAAGACGCCAAGATATCGTTCAACGATATCAACGACGTCGTCCTCGTCGGCGGTATGACCCGTATGCCGAAAGTCGTCGAAATGGTCAAGAAGCTGTTCGGCAAAGAGCCCAACAAATCGGTCAACCCCGATGAAGTCGTGGCGGTCGGCGCGGCCATACAGGGCGGCGTCATGACCGGTGACGTCAAAGACGTCCTGCTTCTCGACGTTACCCCGCTGTCTCTCGGAATAGAGACTCTGGGCGGCGTTACCACTCGTCTGATTGAGCGTAATACGACCATTCCGACCAAGAAGACGCAGGTCTTTTCCACGGCGTCCGACAGTCAGCCTGCGGTCGATATCCACGTCCTCCAGGGCGAACGCGAGATGGCGATAGACAACAAAACCATCGGCAAGTTCGTTCTCGACGGCATCCCGCCGGCACCGCGCGGTGTGCCGCAGATCGAAGTGACGTTTGATATCGACGCCAACGGCATCTTGAACGTCACAGCCAAAGACCTCGGGACCGGCAAATCGCAGAATGTACGTATCGAGGCGTCTTCGGGTCTGTCCGAAGCTGAGATCAATAAAATGGTCAATGACGCCAAAACACACGAAGCCGAAGACAAGACCAAACGCGAGCAGATTGACACGCGCAATATGGCCGATGCCGCCGTCTTCCAGGCCGAGAAGAATCTCAAGGAGTACGGTGACAAACTCGATGCCGACGCCAGACCCAAAATCGAGGCGGGTATCGAAAGAGTGAAAACCGCTCTCAAAGGTACCGATAACGCCGAGATTAAGGCCTCTATGGACGACCTCAACCAACTCTGGCAGAGCGCGGCCTCGACGATGTATCAGAAAACAGCGTCGGGCGGTCACAACGGAAGTCAACCGGGGCCGGAGCCCCAGCCGGATGTATCCGGGGGTGGCGACAGAACGGTCGACGCCGATTTTGAAGTAGTTGACGACAAATAAACCGTCGTACAGGGCCCCGGCGACGGGGCCCTTTTGATTGAAATGATAATTGACAAAACCGATTATACACCGTAGGGTATAAATGACGTGAACCAGGCAACCGGACAAATGTCGAAAGATTATTATAAAGTACTGGGTGTTTCCGAGACGGCCTCGGAAGAAGAAATCAAGAAGGCCTTCCGGAAGCTGGCCAAGCAATATCACCCCGACCGCAACCGGGGGGACAAAAGTGCCGAGGAGAAGTTCAAGGACATTTCCGAGGCGTACGACGTCCTCGGGGATAAGAACAAACGCCAGCAGTACGACACCATGCGCAAGTATGGCACCTTTACGGGCAGCCCGAGCTTCGACCCCCGCTATTCGGGCGGTTTCGACTCCTCGCAGTTCGAGCGGTTTTTCCACTTCGAGCGCTCGGAAGGTGCGGACATTTTCGAAGAGTTGTTCGGTTCCATTTTCGGCGGCCGTCCCGGCGGCTTTCGAGCCGGACCGAGGCCTCGGCCCAAGCGGCGGGTCAACGGACGCGACGCCAACGTCACCGCCAGAATATCGTTTGTGGAAGCGGCGAAGGGCACGACCAAGACGATTATCGCCAAAAGCCCCGGTCCGCAAAAAACGAAAAGAAAAATTCGGGTCAAAATACCCGCCGGAATCGAAAGCGGCGGCAAAATCCGTCTGCGGGGGATGGGTTTCCCCGGCAGTGACGGCGGCGGCAATGGAGATTTAATTGTGACGGTGCAAGTGGACAAAGATCAAAAATTTGAGCGCAAGGGCAACGACATCTATACGAAGGTCCTGGTCGATTACCCGACCGCCGTGCTGGGCGGCAAGGTGCAGGCGCACAC
>CAZMWI010000115.1:0-8188 GCA_964569945.1 uncultured Ignavibacteriaceae bacterium | reverse complement strand
GGTATCATTTCCAGCCCAAAGACAAACGGGGCGCTATCGAAGAAGTCTATTATATGGAAGAGGACGAAAAAGACGAAGACTTCGGCTCCGATAAATTCAAATAAAATCTTGTTAGTCGACAGATGTGGCAACGAGTCCTTATCCCCAAAGGTTTTGCCGAACACCAAAAATAAAACTCAGACAGCGCTTAGGCAACCAGTTATATTATTAGGAATGACGGACCGAGAAAGCGAATTGGGAGTGACAGGAAAAAGAAATTTATCCGGACTCTAATTGAACTCGCAGGCCCCGGGCGGGCTCAAAATTCGCATCCATCTCCAAAGCCTTATTAATACATTCCAGCGCCTTATCCATCTCCTGAAGACCGATATGACACAGGGCAATATTGTAAAAAGTGCCAGGGGAGTTATCGTATTCCTTTATAGAGTAATCGAAAAATTCCAGCGCCTCGCGGTAATATCGCATCTGGCAGAGGAGTCCCCCAAGATAGAACGGAACATCCAGACTTTCACCGAATGAGTAGTACATATCCCAGACGCTCCGGATAACCGCATGCAATTCATGTTTCTGCATTTCATCGGCGTCTTGCAGACGTATCATCAAAACCGGGAAGCAATTTATCAGGATTTTGGCGTCATAACTACCTGATCTGACAAAGGCCAGAATCTGCTCAAGGCTGTAATTCTCGCAGTTTTCCTGGATAGCGTTTTTCAGGGCGAAGAACTCATCCGGGCCGAATGTGGCAATGGCATCCTCATAGGCCTGCCGGGACTCGGTAAAACCACTCGGCGGGTTGCCGAAAAGAAACGCGGCAACGACCAGGCTGTTGGCCCGTTGGCGGGGCAGAAGCGCTGTGCCGCCATCAGCCGTTACATATTGACCCAGAGCATGGTAATTGACCCGCAGGGAAAAACTTCCGTGGATGGCTACACTGATTTCATTGTGTGCCTGAAGTTCATCTTCGCGGCCGTTGCCCCGGTCGGCCGATATGAGCAACATCCGCCCGCCGGATAAACGTTTAAGATTGCCGATACATTCCATCGGGCCAGTGGGCAATACAAAGGCGGTATCGCTAAGGCGTCCGGCATAGCGTTGCAGGATTTCGTTCCATGACGAGTTTTCGTAATAGTTGGCACTCACAGCCCGATGCTCATAGGTGAGTTTCATGCGGGTGATTATCTCCGGGTCGGTCGGGTCAGGCTCTTCCTGAGGTGAAGTAACCGTCACCAGGCTTTCGTGAAGTTTGCCCTCTTTGACAAAGAAAGCATCATGAGTGATGCCGTCGAAAAAGTAGTTGGAGATGAATACCATCGGGTTGGCTATTTTTTCCGGCGTAAGAGTCTCCCCGCCGTGCATCAGCTTTAGCTCCTGTCCACTTCCGGGATCGAAAAAAGCGAAATCGAGAATGCCTTCATCCAGAAATGGCCTGAGCTTTTCATGAGAGCGCCAGAACTCTATATTCTGCTCGCTGATATCACTCATGATGTACTTATAGGGGATATCCTTGAAAGAAGAATTACGGTGCAGTTCTTTGAATTTCTTGATAAAATGAAAGGCAAAGCGGCCGTGGCCGCATCCCAGCTCGACAATGTAAACCGGCCGGCTTTTGTCGAGAGGGGCAAAGTCATTAATATTATTTTCGGTAACCGCTGCGCAGTCGCGGAAAAAGGCGAAAACGACTTTTGCATAGGCATCGGCGATAAAAGCATTGCTGGTGATATAGTGCGGGACAATACTATCCCGCCAGGCGTTTATACCCTGTTTCCTGAAAAAATTCTCCTGCAGTTTCCATATAAGTGAGTTCGAGAGCCGCTTCCCATGTTCCAGAATGCAGGTTGTGTCTTCATTTGGAATATCGTTAATCATCGTAACTTCATTGGTGACTATGTCCTCTTTTATATTCGGCCCGAGGTTCGGCGATTCTTCAGGTAATTTTCCAAACATAAACTTCTTGCTCAAGACTTATTTTTTTAGCTAAGGCTTCGTATCCATGGGGGGCGGAGGCGGAGGCGGAGGCGGAGGAGGGCTCGAATTAAGCGCTATTTCTTCGGTATCGGCATCACTATTGTCGGCAGAAGTTCGTTCCAAATCTTGGGGTGAATATTTTTGTTCGAAGGCTTCAGCCGCTTTTTTAGGTTTACACACATTCAAATGAATTTTAAGCATTGACTTCGGAAATGATTTTCCGCAGTTTGGACACTCAAAAAGTTCTTTCTTTTTCGTTGCGTCTTTTAATCGGGCGGCTTTTTTTTGCTCTTCTTTAGCTAATTTCTCTTGTTCTTTAAGATTATCATCACATATTTTGCATTTTCTCACACCATCACATATACAAAGAGACGCCAGCGCTGCAGTCCATTTGTAGTGCAACACCTTATCCTTGTATTCTCCAACCAAATTAACTATTTTATCGTCTACCGCGGCTTTGGGCCATACTTTATTTGTCCCCCTCACCCACACAGAATCCAACACCGCCCATCCTTCATATCGATCTATAGGCCAGCGTCTTAACTGAATTGCAAACTGAACGTTTTTAGGCAACACTTTTTCCGAGGCCATTTCAGGATAAGGAGCATTTCTTGAGCATGTTTTCTGAATATATGCGGTGTCGCAAATCCGCTCTTTTTCCATCCGTAAGCCATAGACATAAGAAGTACTGGGTTCACAAGTCGGACTGAAAATAGTTGGTTTGCTCCGTCCAGTTGTGGCCGTTTTTTCATGAAATATCAATCTTGGCCGACTAACACAATAGGTTTTTATTTTAACATCATCTTTCGGTGGGTATATAAAAGGAAACACTGCCGCCGATGCCAGATCGGGAGCAATAGCAATACTGGTTTCAGTGCACAAATCCTCCTCTTTATATCTGAACCATACGGGCCGAAACTTTTGTGCTTTTACTTCAGGATCTATTTTTTTCTCATCTTTATTTTCTACCAATCTATTTTCAAGAAGATGCAATTCTTCGCTGATAGCCTTTCTGCACTCATCATTTTCCAATTTGTCTTTAAATTTCGGAGTAAAACTCTCTTTAAAAATTACATTTGGTCCTCTGCTGTCGCCGCGAAATCCCCATACATGCGTTTTTTCTGCATTCATTATGGGCTGCTGCTTTAAGAATCTATCTCTCCACGGTGAGTGCTTGAAATCGAGTGGAATATATAACGGCAGGGCTACATAAGGGTAAAGGCAAGAAGTGATTAGCCTGTAGAATGCCGGACTCTTCAATGCGGGTTGATTTATTTTAATATCCTCTTTGCCTAATTGGGCAATTTTCTCTTCGGAGTCGATCCTCTTTTCTTCCATCTCTCCTATAAGGGAAAAATTATCGGATTTATTGAATTTTTCGATTTTGATGTTATCGGCATCCAAATTTTGTTTAAGTAAAACGCTTATTCTTTCCAAATTCGGCGCAAAAGCATATTTCTTTTCCTTTGTATTCATTACTTTTAAATATTTCTCTTTTTCTTTTATTTGCGTTTCCGGACCACAAGACTTTTCTTCTACATATATAGCCCATTTGACGGGATCTAAATCATCCATTACTTTAGCATCACCTACGGTTCTTTTCAGGGCTTCTTGCAGCGCTGTCACAAGGCTGTTGAAATTTATATCAACCATCGCAAAGCTCCCGGATAAAGGCTATTCCACTACTCGTCATATTCGTCCGATAAAGTAACATACCCGATATTTTTGAATTCTGCCGTGACTTTGCCGGGGGGCAAACCTTCCTCACGTCCATAACCTTCGGCGTCCAACGATCCTTTACGTTCGGAACCATCTGACAGATGCAGAATATATTCTTCATTTGCTAATGGCTCCCCCCCCTCATCAAGCAATTTAAAATCAAACCAATCCTTAAATTTAAGGATTCCCGATTCCTGTTTTTTCCCGTATTCGGTTTCGCCGATTTTTATGGTGAAAAAATACTCCGGGTGGGCGTAATGGGCATTTTTATTGTATTCCTGAATTTTATCTTCACTCAAGATCTTGGCGGTATCGTCGAAATATTCATATTCCCACATAATCTCTATTTTGTCGTTCACGATTTCAGTCCGGACTTCAGTTATTCTATCATGGGCGCCGTCGGCATCATATTCATATATAGTTACCGTCACCTCGTTTCCACTATAAAGCCCTTTGATGTCGGCCGTCAGGGTCAGTACATCGCCGCGGCGAGCCTCGTTGGCGCTCCATTTCATATTGCTGACTTCGGGACAGGGATAAACGGGGATATGGCTGGATTTATGTTCGAGACCGTTATCGGGGAGTGTGACCTCGAAATAGATTTCATCGCCTATTTCAATATCCTCGGGAATCTCAAACCGTCCGATATATTTATTGTATTTTATCTTATCGTTTATTTTGCCGAGTTTTTTGCCGCTCTTGCTTTTGCCTTTGACCTTTATGGTCGCACCGTTGCCGACGAACGAAGTTCCGACCTCAAAAGCTGCCGTCTGTCCGACGTAAGCAATGCTGTTACACCACTCAGCATAGATCAGAGTTGAATCCAGCTTGACAACGTGCTCTTCGTCGATCGTTTTTGTAAATTTAAGTTCTGACACGGTTTTTATCTTTTTGCGTCCTTTATCTATAAAGAAACCGGGCGTCAGCTTTAGCTTATATGGCAGATATACTGCAATGTTGCCGCTGTGGCTCCAAAACCGATGATTTAATAAAAATTCAAGTGTCGACCAAAGATATGAGTTGAATACACAACCGGCACACTTCAATTAAATTATTAGCAATTAATATAGATTTGTCAAGCCATCATTAAGAAAATTGGATAGAATATGGTGTTGGATAAGTTAAACAAACCTACATATTTATCACGTATAAGATAGCCGGGAGCATTATCGAAGACGCTGAGAGACGCATAAGGCAATCCCCACAATCTTTATATCAATCCCGTAATTCTCAACCCTTCGCCAAAACCACGTTCACGGCTTTGACCAGTACCTGCACCGTATCGCCTTCTTTGATACCCATCTCATTGAGGGAGTCAATCGTAAACACGGCCTGCATGACGGCTCCTCCGGCAACTTCGACTTTAACCTGACACATCACGCCGCCTTTTTTGATTTCAATAACTTTTCCCGAAAGATTGTTTCTTACTCCGAGTTTCATGGTTCCTCCTTTTCTTGTGGGCGTCAGATGCCCTCGTCTGATGCCTTATCACTATTTTTGTCGAGCATTATATTCTCCGCCGGAATCCACCCGTATTGTTCATTGGTGTCTTTGCACCAATACCATCCGGCTTCATGCTTATTTATTGTAAGTCTGTCATCAAGGTCGGCACTCAGCTCTGTCGCATCGTAATCACATAACAATGTCCCGGTTTCATGGTCTATTCGCAAGTAGTGTTCAGGAACCCAACTGCCCAGGCCATCTTTATCCACACACCATAACCAACCTGGCCATTTATTGTCGGCCGATCGGTTCCGATCAATTTTCAAGACATCGCCTTTAGAAGCGCTGAGGCACTTGGCATACGATGCCTCATGCGACTTGATTACTTTGCCGGTGACTGGAAATTCCTGCAAAATCATTCCTCCATCGCCGCCGACTCACCCGCAAGATACCCTGTCGAAAACGCTGCCTGAAGATTATATCCCCCGGTGTCGCTGTCGATATCGATAATTTCCCCGGCCAGATACAGGCCTTTGAGTATTTTCGATTCCATAGTGCGGGGATTGATTTCTGAGACGGGAATACCGCCGGACGTTATAATCGCTTCTTTAAACCCGCGACTTCCGGAAATCTCAAAGCGCAAATCCTTAAGCCATAGCCGCAAGCGTTTGCGTTCTTCGGCCGTGATCTGATTGCCGGAGACGTCGTGATATATGCGCGTCTGCTGTATGCACACGGGAATTAATTGCGCGGGCAGGAGGCCTTTTAATATAGTCTCGAACTGCTTTCTACCCAATGACTCGAAATCGCGCAGCAGTCGCAAATCGAGCTTTTTATCATCGAGGGCAGGTTTGAGGTCGATAGATATTTCCACCTTTTGTTTGTTGTCCAGTGCTTCGACGGCTTGTTTGCTCAATGCAACAACCGACGGTCCACCCAGCCCGTACTTCTCGAATTTCATCTCCCCGAAATCTTCGACCAGCTTCTTTTCGTCCACATACAAACTGACATTTATATTTTTCAAAGTCAGTCCGACAAGACCGTCCGAGATTGCGGTCGTGGTTTCCAGCGGCACCAGCGCCGGGCGGGGAGGGACAATTGTGTGGCGGACCCGTTCGGCGAGCTTGTACCCGTCGCCGGTCGAGCCGGTTGCGGGGTACGATTTCCCGCCGGTCGCCAGGATTACTGCATCAGCCTTATACAAGCGTCCATCAGTGCGAAATTGGGTTGCGGCCTTAGTCAGGGGAGAGGATATGGCGCTTTTCGGTTCGCGGGGCACTTGCACGCCGATGATATGTCCTTCCTCTTGAATCAGCCATTCCACCGGTGAGCGGGTCCGGATCGAAACCCCGCACTGCCGCGCCCAAGCTATCATAGCTTTGGCTATCGCGACGGCGTCGTTGTCGATCGGGAAGACCCGGCCGCCGCGTTCGGTATCGGTGACAATACCCAGCTCGTTCATAAATCCGATTAGATCATGAGAAAAAAAGCTGTTAAACGCCTGACGCAAAAACCGCCCGTTCTTTCCGAAATGCTTAATGAATTCATTCAGTTCGGCGCTGTTGGTCAGGTTGCAGCGGCCTTTGCCGGTGATGCCGAGCTTGCGCGCCGGATAGGTCATCTTCTCGAAAACCAATACCCTGGCTCCGGCCAGAGCGGCCCGTCCCGCGGCCATAAGACCCGCCGGGCCGCCACCGATTACAATTATATTTTTTTGCGCCATGACATATTCATTATATTCAATTTGTCAGCGTCTATCAAATTAATTGACAATGATTAACGAATTTGCGGATATTTTGCCGATAGGAAATATACGATGAAACCACAACCTTTCGATCTGGAACCGGGTCGCTCGCTGGGCTCGAACTATGACATAGTTGATTTTATCGGCGGCGGCTGGGAAGGCGAAGTCTACAAAATCAAAGAGCGCAAAACCGGCATTTTCCGCGCCGCCAAGCTGTTTTATGACCGCGATGGTCGCAATCAGCCACTTCTGAAGTATGCCAAAAAGTTAAATAAGCTCAAAGATTGCCCGATCATAATACAATATCATCATCGCGACACTGCCCGGATCAGGGGTAAGGTTTGCGAGTTTCTCGTGGCCGACTTCATTGAAGGCCAGATGCTGTCGGACTTCCTGAAATGCCAGAAGAAAAAACGACTTTCGTCATTTGAAGCCCTGCGTCTGCTGTATGACATCGCTATCGGCGTGGAACCGATTCATTTCCGGGGCGAATATCACGGCGATATTCATTCCGACAACATTCTTGTCCGCCGAAAAGGTCTCGGATTCGACGTGCACCTGATTGACTTTTTCGATCTTGGCCGACCCTCGAAAGAAAGAATACAGGACGACGTGTTTTCTCTGATACAACTCCTTCATGAAGTCATTGGCGGAGTTGAGGGATATTCCGCCGCGGGCGATGAAGTGCGTCAGATCGTCATGGGCCGCAAGCGCGGTTTGATCGCCGCCAAATTCAAAAATGCCGGGCATTTGCGGCTGGCTCTCGAAAATCTCAACTGGAACGAATAGGCATAAGCGATATTTTCTCGATCGGAGTGATGACGCCTTCATCAAGGTCGATTATTTCAATATTCCCAATTCGTCCGACAATTTCTATATTCTCCGCATTGATCTCATCCGCCAGCTTTTTGCAGACAAACGACGCATCAGACACGCCGACCGTAATATGGGGAATGTAAGGTGCATCGAAATTCAGAAAATCGGTCATAAAGCCGGTATATATCGCATCGTGCAGTTTGACCATACCGCTGAAGCCTTCGTCGGGGACGAGAAAAGTATAGTACGATTTATGCATCGGGGTATGGTTAACCGTGGCGCATCGAAAAGTGAATTTAATTTCGGGAAGACCCCGCACGGTGTCTTTTACGTGATTTACAAGCCGGGATTTTTCGAAACGCCGCGACGGAAATACAAAAGTGAAGTGCGGCTCGATCGCCTTAAAGTTATTGCGGTCGTATTCGGACCGTAATTTTTGAATCCAATCATAATCCGCCTTTTTCAGCTGCGGATAACTTATTGCCATTAACGCCATAGTAA
>CAZMWI010000114.1:0-10445 GCA_964569945.1 uncultured Ignavibacteriaceae bacterium | reverse complement strand
ACAATGGATAAAACCGGTGATACAGTATTTATTAAAGCCGATCCGCTTTGGCTAGGCTACGCTTTGGTTAAAGCACTATGGAAATACGAACCTGGCTATGCCGAAAGTACGCTTGTCGAAGAACCTAGCAATCATGTATTCATAATAAAGGAAGAAAAAGAAGCCATTCTCACTTTATTGGAAGGAAGTGAACATTTCGAAAATATAAGACAAATCATAGCTGATGGATTTTTGGGAGAATTTCTCTATTATGAAATTTGTGCCCCAATTGCTCCGGAAAGTATGGACCTGATGCCACGGGATACATTCAATCGCATTATAGAATATATCAATAGATATCATTAATATAAATTACGCATCCAAGTGACTTTGCCACAGTGGCCCGACATTCCATATCGATATTGTTTAGATAAAAAAATAGAACGCTATGGCGCACACAAATGAACCAGCATAATCAATTTAATGAAAAGACTTCAAGCTCGTGGCATTTATCCCTTGATCTGGCTTGCACCACCTAACCCCTACCATGCCTTCATAAAGCCGGCTCGCCAAAGGCTATACGCATTGAGAAAAGCGGCGTGACATTCCTTTTCCAATACCGGCTCCATGATTTAATCTTCCTCATTTAATCTTAAAAACTATCAATTACCGGAACCATTTTCCCTTAAATTACGACTAACTAATAAATGACAAACAAATCGACAAATTACCGAAGCGATGACATTCTCATCGAAACCGTCCTGGAATCGGGCGATGAACAAGCCTTCCGGGACCTTTATCGACGCCATACTCCTCGCCTGCTTGGATTTGTCTCGCGCCTTTTCGCAGGACAAGACTCGGAAAACGAAGACATCGTCCAGGAAACCTGGGTTCGCACCTGTAAGAATATTGGCAATTTTAAGCGGCGGTCGGCATTTTCGACCTGGCTGCTGGGTATCGGATTAAACGTCGTTCGGGAAAATTTGAGGCGCAGCAGAAAACATCAAACCGCATACGAGTTCTCCACTCTCGATCTACCCGCCCCAAATAACGACCATGAGGCGCGCATCGACCTGGAGCGAGCCATCTCGATGCTGCCCGATGACAATCGCATAGTGATGGTTCTGCACGATATAGAGGGTTTTACGCACGACGAAATAGCGGCCCGACTCGAAATCCCGGTTGGAACAACCAAGAGCCAATTGTTTCGGGCGCGCAGAATAATCCGAGACTGGCTTACAGAAAACAATGGAGCAAAACCATGAACGATAAAAATAATAATCGTCACGACGACGAAAAATTCGAAGATGAATTCGAATTGACGCGTGCTGAAAAGGAAGCGTTGTCGAATCTTCCTAAGGATCGTACACCGAGCCCGGCACTGGAAAATCGCATAGTGGGTCAACTTCAAGAACAGGGTTTTATCAAACCCGATCGCGGCACAATTATCGAACTCACCGCGTGGCGGATGGCTGCCATCGCGGCGGCATGCATAGTACTGCTGGCTATCGGTTATACTTTTGGGCACTTGGCAGGCTCACAGAGGCCCGAAAGCGACAAATCCATCACACAGCCGCAAGACAATTTTGCCGCCGCCGCGTCTTTGCAGCAGGCCGGGTCGGAATACCTGAAGGCGCTGGATCGTTTAACAATACATCCGGTAGGTGCTGATAATCCACAAACGGCACAGGGTCAGGAGGTCGCTCTCTCAACCTTGTGCACCGCCGCCGACCAGATATCCCGCTTTGTGCCAAGAGATGTCCTGGCAAAACAACTGCAGTTTGTTATCGAAAATAAAACAGGCATACAGCCAAACGGCGATGCCAATGGCGTTACCGTTGGAAGTAACCGGGTAATTCAGTTTTAAGGTCTGGCTATCAGGAACAGGCCATAAGAAAGGAATTGGAAATGGTGCAAAGAACCAAATACAATATGATATGGATAGTCGCACTAATCGCGATCTCGGTATGTCCTGCCCTGCGTGCCCATGATGCACCCGAAATTGGGCTTACTGATTCCAGTTTGTTTAATGAGCTAACATCAAAGTACGACGAATGGGCTACGAGTGCGTCACATTACGCGCTTAACATGCTGGGGATAGACAACATCGATTACATCGGTGCTTTCACTTACTCAGAAAACGGACCTATCTGGCACTTTAAAACTGAACCTGAAATAACGGAGGTTGACCCCGAAGGCCCACTGCACCGCCGACTGAAGAATGGCGATATGATCGTGGCCATTGACGGCAATCTTATCACCACCGAACGCGCGGGCGTACAATTCGCCAATCTGGACGCAGGCAAGCCGGTGGAATTGACATTTCGCCGCGACGGTCAAATGCGTACGATTACCGTCATACCAAGGCACATGCCAAAGCCGATAATACCGATCGAACTCACTGTAAGCTGTACCGAACAATCACGCAAAAATAATTCCATCGCCGTAGTGCCGGGCCGGACAATTCTTCCGGAATACGCCCCGATGATAAATAAAATCAGAAAGCGATACTGGGAACAAAGATCGATAAGTGATTCACTCGGTTGGACTGAGTCCCCGGAATACCTCAATCGTGCTCCCAGCGGTTGGATCGGTTTCGGGCTGACCTTTTCGGGAGGCGTCCGACGCAATGACGAAGGCAAGCCGGCCGACTGGTTTTTCTTCGAGCTTCCCTCGATTAAATCAATACAACCGGGCAGTCCTGCCGACAAGGCCGGTCTTAAGGTCGGCGACACTCTTGTCGAAATCGACGGCAAAAGCCTCGACAGCCCGAAAGGCGGCGATAAGTTTTCACACATGGAGCCGGGACAGACAATCAAATGGACAGTCAAACGCGGCGATGAAACGCTTAAAGTTGAAACGACAGCGGAAGAACGCCCACAAGCATCTCAATATAAATAAACATGGTCAGGAGCCATCAGCTCCTGACCACACTTTCACTATGATATCGAAGAACAGAATTACAATTGTATCGGCAATCCCAAATCATCCCAACCTAATTGGCACAAAGCGGGTTAGGACCATGAGGTGAGCCATATAAATAGTCAATCAAGTACAGGACATCGAGTAAATTAATTTCCCCATCGCCATTCGGGCTCATCAATTCCGGACAGTCTTCATTGCCTTCCCCCGGAGGATTGCCGTATAAATAGTCAATCAGGAAAAGAATATCGAGCAGGTTTACAAGCCCATCATAATTGGCATCTCCAGCGTTCTCCGTATAACAGCAGCCAAACCCCAACGGCGGCCATTGGAAAATATTATGTTCAGATATCCAGTTTCTTGCCTCGGTTATATTCGACTGCAAACCGGACAGGCCTTCATACGTGGTCGAAAATATGCTGACAAAAACCAGCGTATCATGAGAACCAAGGTTGTATCTTCCGTAAACTGACACCATATTCAAATCCTGATACAGGGAATCCAGTATCTCAGGATGCTGGGATTGCCACGCTTCATAACCGACAAAATCGGACATCTTTGTGTACAATTGCCCCGGTACCCAGCCGTTGGTCGGAAAAGTCCAGTCGTTATTAGTACCGGTCCAGGCACACTTAATATCCGGAAAACTATCAAGATAACTGAAAGGCGCCTTATGAGAATGTGGTACCCTGTAACCGCCGTAGAAAACCATGGTACCCAAGCGATCGTTTGACAGAACGCAGTTGTCATTGGGCGTTTCATACGAACCAATTTCCGCACCATAGCAATATAGTAACTGAGAGGATTCATCAAAGTCTGAACCATTTTGCATATCTAAATCAGACGGGATATCCCAATCCATCAGCTCGCCCATATACAAATCCATCGTGGAGTTGGAAGGAGCCATTTCCAGATTTTGAGAAACGTACAGCTTCTGCACCATAAACTTGCAGCTGTCCGGCGCCTGCGGGGCATAAATTTCACCATATATTGAGATCAATGAATCGTGCGACAGGAATTTACCCATTTTCGCGACCATGACACTGGCGTCAGACGTCGAATCCACCGTAAGCCCCTCCAGCGGACGAAAGCCGTCTCTATCCAGCCAGTCGGCAAAATACATATAGCTGTCCAGGACAGTATCACCTTGCGGCGTTATTCTCAAAATGAATGGCGACGCTTCATACAAATAAACGGCCGCATTGTCGGGCGCACCAAGGATATTATGGGTCGTATCGCAATCATCATAGAAATTCAGGTTATGATTGAGATGGCTCGCGTATGAGCCTCTCCCTAGCTGCCCGGCATTGTTCAGAGCCAAAGGGACACAATCTGTATGTATGATAGCGATTTCCGGAAACTGGACGGTATCGGCAACGATCAAATAAATATTAAATGTATCCGGCGATGTCGGAGAATCAGTGATGAATTCAAGACCTCCGGTCAGACCAACACCCATCGTTGGAGTTACCCCGCCCAATGTGAAGGTGATGTCAATGTAATTGGGATTCATATACGGGATAACCGTAAAAGGTGGATTGTAACTGATCCAGCCGATATACGGATCACTTGCCTTATAAAAGATATTAACTGCCGAAAAATGCAGATCGGATGTGCCCGGATTCGTGAATCTGACGGGTATATCAAGAAAAGTCCCCGGTTTGGTCCAGGTGGGCGGGCCGATATGAGTCGGCGCGACAACCAAGGCCGGGGTCGGGTTTGCTGTAGCAGATGAAACTCCATCGCCATCTACAGTAGCTTTTGCCGACTGACTTGAGTGCGACAGGTTAGCTTTAAGTGGAGGCTTATAGCCATAATCCACCGATTCGGTCACACCAAAAAGGGGTGCAGCCAAAAGGGCAATTAACAATATTGTGAGGATTGATAGAATCGGGAATCTGGTTCCCGATTGATTTCGACAAGACTTTGATGCATACATCACAAATCCCCCCGTAAAAAGGCATAATAAATGCCGTAGTTTATAATCATTTAAATAACGCCTTACTGCCCTATTGTAAAAATCTGAGACAAATATATACGTTCGATAATTCTATTGAACGATATGACACCGCAAGACAATTGCACGAGCCAGATATCCTGTGCTCAACTCTCAGCCTTATAATAAAATTAGCACAAAAATGACATGTGTCAACAGAAATATGGTCAATTTGGGACCCATGAGCCAAGTATACACTCACTTGCTCACTGCCCCAATATTCCAATGATCGTGACGCAGATTTGAAAAAGCAGTAAATTCGCAGGCCCGATTCTGAGGAATTCGCAATATTATTGCACGATTACCGTTCCGGTCATGCCGGCATGAAACGTGCAATGATATGGATAAGTGCCCGCCGTGTTGAATGTATGTTCATACGTGTTGCCCGATGACATTGAGCCGCTATCCAACTCACTGCCCGTGTCGGACGTAACCGTATGGCTGACATTGTCGTCGTTTCGCCAGACCACTTTGTCTCCGACCGAAACGGTAATTGATGACGGCGAATAATTGAAATTGTCGATGACAACGGTGTTGCCGCTGTTATTGTCCTGCGCAGAACCCGTTGCATTTTTGTCGTTGCTGCTGCACCCGATAACAGCAAATAACCCGGTGACTATTGCAAAAAGGCCGACAGCTGCCAATTGTAGCATTGAGCGTCTCATAGAATTATGCTCCCTTGGATTCGATGGCGGTACTACCCACACAAGAAACAAGACAATTATGGTCTTGGTTCCCAAGGAGAATGAAATTCCAGCTCCAATAACATCCTGAACCAGGAAAAAGGCTTTATTGACCGGATTTTCGGGAGGGGCCCGCTATCAATATTTCCGATGTTATCCCCCAGTTAGTAACGATATTTCGATATTCCGTCTCAAAACCGCACTGGCTCAATATCGCTTCCATTTGAAGCGGACGACACCCTCCTACTATACTTGGATGTAGTTTGAATAACAAAGACCACAGAAACGACACCGTCTTCGAAAAGGGGGTTTTCCCTGTGGTAAGGGTGACAAGACAGAGTTTCCCTCCCGGTGAAAGGACCCTTCGTGATTCATGAAGTGCCAAACTTATGTCGGACATCGAAAGCAAATCAAATACATATGTTGATATTACGCGGTCGATTGAGTTTTCCGGGACGGGAAAACCAATCGATCCATCCGATAAGACAATATTGGTTCGCTTATTGAAGGGCAATAGACGCTGGCGAGCGATATCCACCATGGTTTGGCTGACGTCGAGCCCAACATACGATGCCAAGGGTTGAAGGTATTCTTCAAGCAGTTCCAGCGCCAGTCGACCCGTTCCGCTGCCGAATTCCAGAACGTTTTTCGCGATTCTAAAATCAGCGTGCACAATCAGGTCCTCCAGGGCCGCGTCCTCATAAAATGATTGACTGTCCTGCTTGATACCGAAACGGTCATAGTATGTTCGGGCTTCGGAATGTGTTAACGCCATTTATGATCACCTATGGTTCAGCAAGTTACAATACTTCTAAAACATGCTTGCTACACAATTGGTTTCTACTATTACTTCATGACTTTGGTTTTCATCAACTATTTCCAATTACTGAAACAAATTAACACAAAATCCGGTAAATCCATTTAATACCGTTTCGACCGCCCGCACGGAACAAATATCAAAATGCATGGAGGGCCAATCTGATGAACCAATCGCCGAAAATAACTATCGAAGAGCTCGCGCCGATGCGCATCGCCCGGGTAAGCATAGAAGACGAAAATCCGGAAATTAAAGCCTTCAGGGCTTTGATTAAATGGGCTGAGAAAAACGCTCCCGTGACGCTTGAAAACGCGCGATTTTTCGGCTTTAACGATCCCTGCCCCGAGGAAGGTCAGAAGATTTATAAGTACGAAGCCTGGATGACCGTCGGTGAGAACGCCCGTGTTGAAGACAATGTCACTATCGAAACATTCAAAGGCGGCAAATACGCCGTCACGGTTACACCGCTTAGCGATATCGTTGAAATCTGGCACGGATTCGAAGCGGTCGTGAAGGCCGCCGGGTATGAAGTCGGTGAAGGCCCGGGCCTTGAGGAGCCGTTGACTCATCCGGTCAAGACGCCGTTCGATCAGGCCCGTATGAAGCTCTACTTCCCGATACGTTGATTTATGGCAGGGGCAGTATATTTATGCCGTAATCTTTATAGTCTGCAATGGTACGATTATTTGAGATTACATCGAAATATCGACTAAAGCTGTACACTTTTATATGGCTTTTCCCTGCGTTCTTCCTGATTTTTCCTTCGTAATTTTAGTATTAATGTGAAAAAAAACACAACATAATATCCCTTTTAATCTATCTTTATCCTTGCAGAATGGATCGAATGGGTATATTTTAGGGCCGTGTTAAAAACGACGATTCACATTTTAACTATATGCGCTCTGCTGGGGCTGTGTCTTCCGGCGATTTCGTTGGCACAGGAAAACGACGAGTGCATGATATGCCACGAGGACGCCTCGCTTACCGAGGTCCGCGATGGCCGCGAGGTCTCGCTGAACGTCGACCTCGACAGATTCCATAAGTCCGTCCACGGTGATATGGACTGCGTTTCGTGCCATATGGACCTCGCCGGCACCGAATTTCCCCACGCCGAAAAAGTCGAAGCGGTCGACTGCTCCATGTGCCACGATGTCATCGCCGCCATGTATGACAAAAGTCTCCACGGACAGGCGGTAGCTCGGGGCGAGAAGCTAGCTCCACGCTGCTGGGATTGTCATGGCAATCATTATATAGTCAGCCATACATCTCCCGATTCCAAAGTCGCCAAATTCAACATACCATTCATGTGCGGGAAATGTCATAAAGAAGGAACGGCGGTAACGCAAACCTATAATATCCCGCAGGACAGCATCCTCGAACACTACAGCGAGTCGATTCACGGTGTCGGTCTGTTCCGCCAGGGACTGACCGTAACAGCGGTCTGTGTCGATTGCCACACGGCTCACAATGTCCTCCCTCACACCGACCCCAATTCCTCTATTTCGCGCGAAAATGTTTCAAAGACCTGCCAAAAATGCCACGGACGAATCGAGCAGGTGCACCGCAAAGTTATTCGCGGGGAACTGTGGGAAAAAGAGCCCAACAAAATTCCGGTCTGTGTCGATTGCCATCAGCCGCATCAGATTCGGCAGGTTGTATATAGAGAAGGCGTCTCCGACGATCAATGCATGAAGTGTCACAGCAATAAGGACCTTGTTTCCAAGCATCAGGGCACTCCGGGACGGTCGTTATACGTCGACGTTGATCAGGTGCACGGTTCAATGCACCGTCAGGTGCGCTGTGCCCAGTGCCACACCGGCATAACGCCCAGCCTGCAACGCCCCTGCGCGACGGTCGCCGATAAAGTGGATTGTTCGATATGCCACAGCGACGTGGTCGCAACATACATGACCAGCACCCACGGCCAGCTTGCCGACCGGGGCGATCCTGACGCTCCGGAATGTGTCGATTGTCACGGCACCCATGGTATACTCGGTCGTCGCGACGCAAATTCGCCAACCTATCCGATTAAAGTCCCGGCGCTTTGCAGCCGCTGTCACAGCAAAGGCGGCAAAGCCACCAAACGCCACCTTCAGGATACTACAGTCGTTTCAAACTACACTATGAGCATCCACGGCAAAGGACTGCTGGAAAGCGGCCTGGTTGTCACGGCCATGTGCACCGACTGCCACACGGCACACCACGTTCTGCCGCCATCTGATTCAGCCTCCAGCGTAAATCGCAATAACATTCCGGAAACCTGCGCCAAATGCCATAAGGGAATTTATCAGAAGTTCGTCACGAGTATCCATTCAACGAAAGTCAATCATACCGAAAAGAAATTGCCAGTCTGCAACGATTGCCATAATTCACACGCGATCGAACGGGCCGACATGAATGACTTCCGATTTTCAATCATAAATCAATGCGGAAAATGTCACGAAAAAGTTACGGAAACATATTTCGAGACCTTCCACGGCAAAGTATCCAAACTGGGCTTTGCGGCTGCGGCCAAATGCTATGACTGCCACGGCTCGCACAACATATTGCCGCCCGATGATCCCAAATCCACCTTGTCCCGGGCCAATATCGTCTCAACCTGCGGTCAGTGCCATAAGGGGTCTCATCGACGCTTTGCGGGCTATCTGACACATGCAACGCATCACAACAGAGAAAAATATCCGTTCCTGTTCTATACCTTCTGGGCCATGACCCTGCTTTTGGTCGGGACATTTGTCATTTCGGGAACTCATACCCTGATGTGGCTGCCGCGATCGTACCAGATGATGCGTCAACGAAAAAAATTGCATACAAGGGCCGCCAGTGATTATCGTTACCAGAGATTTAAACCGTTGCACCGTTTTCTGCATGTCCTGATAATTATAAGCTTCCTGGGACTGGCTTCAACCGGCATGACCCTTAAGTTTTCGTACCTGGGTTGGGCTCAGTGGCTTTCAGGTATCTTGGGAGGCTTTGAGTCGGCCGGGTATCTGCACCGGGTGTGTGCTGTCATCACATTCTTCTATTTCTTCATGCATCTGGGAGACATAATATTCCATAAGTTCCGCGATAAAAAATCGTGGAAGGACGTCCTTTTCGGCAAAAACTCCATGCTGCCGAGGAAGAAAGATTGGCAGGATTTCAAGGCTACCATGAAGTGGTTTGTCGGCGGTGGTAAACGCCCACGTTATGGCCGCTGGACGTATTGGGAAAAATTCGACTATTTCGCTGTCTTCTGGGGTGTCGCCGTGATCGGGTTCACCGGCCTGACCCTGTGGTTCCCGGAATTCTTTACTCGATTTTTGCCAGGATCGTTTATTAACGTGGCGACTATCATCCACTCTGATGAAGCTTTGCTTGCTACCGGATTCATATTCACGGTGCATTTCTTCAACACGCACTTCCGGCCCGACAAATTCCCGATGGACCCGGTTATATTCACGGGTTCGGTGCCGCTGGATGAACTTAAAGAAGACCGCCCGGAAGAGTTCGAAGAACTATTCGAATCGAAAAAGATCAAAAAACACCTGGTGGCGCCGCCGACCAAAACCTTTGTTCGCATCATGAAAACGTTCGGATTCGCGGCGCTGGTCATAGGTATTTCTTTGATTATTTTGATAATATACGCCGAGGTTTTCGGCTATAGATAAACGGCATTCTGCCTTTCAATACGGAGACCTGAAAAATGGCCAACAGAAAATTCCCAAGACTTTTTTATAACAGAATAACGTTTGCCGGTGTATCGATCAGTCTTGTGTCTATCATCGTGATGACTTTCCTCTACCTGATCGACGTCTATGCCAGCCAGACAAACCCTTATTTCGGTATCTTCCTCTATATGGTTATGCCGGTGTTTTTGATCGGCGGCATGGTTCTGATCCCGGCCGGGATGTTTTTCAACTGGCGACATCTTAAGAAAACCGGCGAGGTTAAACTTCCCAAATGGCCTCTGGTTGATCTGAACGATAGGGCCCAGCGCAACGCCGCCATTATCTTCTTCACCGGAACGATACTCTTCCTCGGGATTTCCGCGATTGGCAGCTACGAA
>CAZMWI010000113.1:7313-10447 GCA_964569945.1 uncultured Ignavibacteriaceae bacterium | reverse complement strand
CGAGCGTCAGAAGAAGCTGCGGGCATTTCTTGAGAAGCTCTTTGCGGATCTTGACTCTGGCCCGATGCAAATACCAGCGGACCGTCGCCTCGGGCATATTCATGACGTTGGCCACGTCGTTGATATGGCACCCGTCGACGTCGCGCAGGATAAAGGCTGATTTTTGTTTATCGCTGAGTGATTCAGCCGCGTCGGTAATATACTTTCGGAGCTGATCCCGCTGAAACGACACTTCAGGTGAATCGTGCTTTTCATCGGCTTGCTCCTGTATATTTTCGATCGATTCGTGCTGATGGCGATGGTGCTTGCGCATATAGTCAATCGAGGCGTTTACCGTGATCCGGTAAAGCCACGTATAAAACTTCTTTTTCTCGTCGTAACGCCAGATATTGCGGCTGGTCTTGACAAATACGTTTTGCGTGATGTCAGCGGCTTCATCATAATCACCGACCATCTTATAGGCCAGCGAAGCAACTTGATTGCGATACATCCGCACCAGTTCGGCAAAAGCCCGGTCGTTGCCGCCTTTGATCTCCCTGATAATCTCCTTGGTTTTGATCTCCAGCTGAATATCTTCGGGGGTCGGGGCTTTCCTTTTTATCTGTTTAACCGGCATTACTTCCATTCCGCTCGCTAAAAGTAGATAATTTTTGTTCTCTTTTCACTATTTAAACGTACCCGGTTTAATTAATGTTCCACCAGCTCACGACTTTGTTGCGTATATTTGGGCTGTTTTTCGAGGCTTCGAACGCTTTCGGACAAAAAAAAGACCCTTGCGGGCCAGTTTAAAGAGTGGCTAGTCGCCAGCCTCTAATTATTCAGGATATATTCCAGCGGATTAACCGTTTTGTTGTCCTTGATAACTTCGTAATGAAGATGCGGACCGGTCGAATATCCGGTTGAGCCCATCAGGCCAATCAGGTCGCCCCGACGGACTTTCTGCCCCCTCTGCACTTTAATCTGGCTCAAATGCCCGTAGCGCGTGCGGAAGCCATAGCCATGATTAATCTCAATCAGCTTGCCAAGATCGCCGAGCCGTCCAGCTCTTTTTACAACCCCATCGGCGGCGGCATAAATCGGAGTCCCGGTTTTATTGGCGATATCTATCCCGGCGTGGAAGCGTTGATAGCCGGTGAAGGGATCGTTTTTCATACCGTAACCACGACTCATATATCCGCGCGTCGGCATAATCGATGGCGTGTGGTCCAGAATTGATTTCTTCTCGACGAGAGTGTTGTAGACTTCTTCGTATTTGACCTGTTCGAATTTAGCCAGCCGCAGCAATCCCTCGACGTCCTGTTCCGTGGAATGGGCCAGGCGTATCGCCTCTGAGAAGTTTTCCGGGTTTATACGGCTCGACGGACCACCGATACCCAGTTGGCGTTCATCGGTGGATATTTCGGGTAAGTTGAAAATATTGCGGATGACTATTTCCTTGTCGACCAGATCCCCGTAGATGTCGTTGATTTGAGCTACTTCGCCTTTAAGCTCATCATATTTATCAGCCAGAAGCTTATTTTCGGTTTGAAGACGGTCAATCATATGGACGTCGGATTTCGATTTGAGATATGACGATGTAAGGAAAATATTGGCGGCCACAAGCACGACCACCAGAATCAGACAGCTATAAATAAGCCGGTGCGGTATCTGGAACTGCCGCGTGCTTTCCCGGCTGCCGCCGATAACAATTATGGATAATTTCTTATTCGCCATCAGCAAAAATCATCTAACACAAACCTCACAACAAAGAGGCCCATTTCAAGTTCCGGCCAACATATATCGAAAATGCCCTTTAGTCAATAAAAAAATCCGGGGCCGGTCGGGCCGTTATCGGTCTGTATTATTTGATAAGCTGGAAATCCTTATTTAAAATCTTGTTCACTACTTTTATAAACTTCTCGCCCGAAAGGCTCTGAAGGCTGTACAGGTGCCAATAGACCTTCCGTGGTAAGACGAAAACATCCTTTTTCTTGTTTTCAGCCATTTTGATCCTTCCTTCCCGTCCGTCGCGGGTCGCCGGGATCGAGAGTATGGCCTTATCCCTATATCGACCCGTTTCCGGATTATTTAAGCTCCGGGTACTATATTTCCGGAGTGTAATCTTGCATAAGACATGCCCTGTAGGTGCATTGTCCAACATTTGCCAGATGATCTGTTATGTTATTGTGCCGTCACAAGATAACTTGATGATCAAAATTCAAACTTTGACTAATTCCGGCTTCTAAATTCATAAATTGTGGGCAATGCTCAACATAATGACGGTTCTTATCTAAGGGCTTGCGCATCGTCCTTGACACGGCGAATTTTTAAGGATAAATTGGCCCTGACCCCAAAATCGCCCATAAATGAGGACCACTGATATGATATCCATGAAAGGTAAGACCGTCTTTGTATCGGGAGCATCGGCCGGAATCGGTTATTTCACGGCCGTCACGTTCGCCCGCGAGGGCGCCCGCCTGATCCTGGCCGCCCGCCGGGAAAGCCGCCTCGAACGGCTGGCTCAGAAACTGAACGAAGAATACGGCACAACCAGCTTGTGCCTGAAAATCGACGTCCGTCAGCAGCGCGACGTTATAAAGCAGCTTAACTCTCTCCCGGCCCGCTGGCGCAAGATCGACGTGCTCGTCAACAACGCCGGGCTGAGCCGGGGGCTTTCCAAAGTTCACGAAGCCGACCTGACCGACTGGGAAGAAATGATTGACACCAATATTAAAGGTCTTTTATACGTCACCCGCGTGATATTGCCGTGGATGGTTAAACGCGGCTCCGGGCACGTCATCAATATAAGCTCCATATCCGGGCACGAGCTTTATCCCGGCGGCAACGTCTATTGCGCGACCAAGTTTGCGGTCGACGCCCTGACCAAGGGGATGCAGATGGATTTGGTGGACACGCCTATTAAAATATCGTCAGTCGATCCCGGCATGGTGGAGACCGAATTTTCAATTGTCCGCTTCCACGGCGACAAAGACAAAGCCAAAGATGTTTATAAAGGCTTCAAGCCGCTGACCGGTCAGGACGTGGCTGAAGCGGTTTTGTTCTGCGCAACCCGCCCGGCCCATGTCAATATTAATCAGCTGCGCATCATGCCCAAAGCCCAGGCCTCAGCATTGATAAATTATAAGGAGAAATAG
>CAZMWI010000113.1:0-7213 GCA_964569945.1 uncultured Ignavibacteriaceae bacterium | reverse complement strand
TTTTTCCGTAAAGCGGTCGAGAAGATTTTCGTGCGAATCATCGGAGAAGAAATCGCCGTCGCGTGGAAGAAATTTCTAATCTTCGCGCTTTTCGTAGTCGGGGTGTCGTCGGGTGTAAGTATCTGGAAACTGGAGCAGTACATTCAGCCTGCGGCTGAAGGCGTCACCCGACCGGTCCTCAACGCCGAATTCTGGGGATTGGAGATATACCGGACAATCATACAGACTCTCGGCGGTATGGCCTGGGCGCTATTGGTGTTCTTTCTCGTGGCCTTAATTGCTTTTGTGATCGTGAAGAAAAAAGAGGCTAAATAGATATTCGATGTGCCGGCCCGCCCTGAATTTTGAAGGGTCGATCTTCGAATCGACCAGGTCGACACTTGGGAGGTTTGAGTGAATCAGTCTCGAACCAATGTTAAAATTTTCAAGGCGCTTTATGCCGCATTAATCCTGCTCGGTCTCTTGGCCGCCGGCTATTATATTTACGACATCATTTCCCCGAATCATTTTGTCGGTGATATGTACGGCCTCGAAGTGCTGTATCGCGTGGCGGTTATGCTATTCATTACAATACCCATCGTTATAGGATTGCTGTTGATAGTAATCGCCCTGATGAAAAAACAAAAAAAGCCGGCGTTGATTGGCAATGTCTTGATCAGTGCGGCATTTCTGGTAATAATTTTTCTGGCTGTCAATGTTTATTTTGCGCGGCAACAAGACGAACTTAGAAAGTCGTATTCTCTTAAGAGCACCGACGAGCTTATAAATGTCGCCTTAAAAAACAAAGACCAATTCGCGCTTTATGAAATAATCTACAGAAATGATACTTCGGCAATCCCGGCCCTGAGTAAAATACTGCTCGACACGACGCAAGATGACAGGCTGCGGATCGAATCGGCCAATGCTCTCGGTCAGTTGGGCGGCGATTCCGCGCGGGCGGCCTTGGTGCAGGCATCGACATTGCCGACAAGCAACACATATCTTGCTGAATCAATCAAATATTCGATCGAGACCATAGACAATAAAAAAGGCCGAACCGAATAGACGATTCAACCTTTTAAATATCTATTTATGTGACCGTCAGACGCCCCCGTCTGACGGTTGTTCGACGAGGCATAATGGCAACTGAGCAGCACGCGGCAGACGAGGGCGTCTGCCGCGCACAAGATTTTATGTTGTGACCGACCTGCCCAGAACTTTGAAGGGTCTATCCTCAGATCGACCGGGCTGTCGTGGCTTTTGATTCAACTATTTATCATAGTACAATCTGAATTCCCACGGGTGCGGGCGATAGCGGATTTCTTCGACATCGCGGCGTTTGAGCTTGATCCACGATTGTATCAAATCCTCAGTGAAAACCCCGCCCTGCAGTAGAAAATCATAATCGTTTTCGAGAGCATTGAGCGCCTTGGTCAGCGACGTCGGCAACAGCGGAATCTTTTTAAGCTCTTTCTCGGGCAACAGGTCGAGGTTCTTATTGACCGGGTCGCCGGGGTCGATCTGATTCTTGATTCCGTCGAGACCGGCCATAAGCATCGCCGCGTAAGCCAAATACAGGTTACAGGTGCCGTCGGGAGGACGGAACTCCAGCCGATGGACGGCGGGATTTCGGATATAGCCGGGAATCCTGATACAGGCGGTACGGTTACCGACCGAATACGCGCCCCACACCGGCGCTTCGAAGCCGGGCACGAGGCGTTTGTATGAATTGGTCGACGGATTGGTGAACGCGAACAGCGCCCCGGCGTGTTTCAACAATCCGCCGATATAGTACAGTCCGAGCTTCGAGAAATTGGCCGGACCCTTGCGATCATAAAAAATAGATCTCCTGTTTTTGGCCAGGAACTGATGCACGTGCAGTCCCGAACCCGGTTCGTTGAACAGCGGCTTGGGCATGAACGTCGCCGACTTGCCTAACGAATAGGAGTAATTCTTAACGAAGTACTTGACCATCATCGACTGATCGGACATGAGCACCATCTCGGTCAGGTCGGGCTCGATCTCGTGCTGGCTGGCGCCGCCGACTTCATGGTGGTGGTATTTCACATTGACGCCGACGTCGGATATCAGCGAACAGATTTCCGAGCGGATATTATACGTCCGGTCCTTCGGCGGTGCGGCATGATAACCGTGCTTGTACTGCACTTTGTAGCCGAGATTTTTGCCGCCCTCTCCCCCGGTGTTCCACTCGGCTTCCGAGGTGTCGACAAAATAATAGCCCTGCTCCGGGCCGTAATAGAAGCGGACGTCGTCGAAAATATGAAACTCGAATTCCGGGCCGATAATCAGATCGGTTCCGGGAATCATCTTTTTGAGATATTTATCGGCATCGCGCACGACCCGTCTCGGATTGCGGCTGTACTCCTCGACATTCTTCCCGACCGACATAATGTCGCAGATAAAAGACAGTGTCGGCCGCTCGTAAAACGGATCAATAAACGCGGTGTTGGCGTCGGGAAGCGCCAGCATGTCGCCGCGTTCGATTGACGTGTACCCCGGCAGCGAGGAGCCGTCGACCCCGACCCCGACTTTAAACAGGTCGGGTTTGAGGCTCGAAACCGGGATAGTGATATGATGCCAGTCTCCGATAAGGTCGGAGAATTTGAGATCGATATATTGTACGCCGTGTTTTTTCACGAGGGCGCGCAGTTTTTTCAGGTCCGCCATAAAGCAAATCCTCTATATAGTGAAAATTTTCACAACTAAAATACAGAATTCCCATGAATTTGGCAATGGAATTTTGTGAATATCAGGGATATAATGGAGCAGGCCAGTTGTAGAAATAGAAATCGAAATAGTTATAAATCTGCAAGGCTTGGGCGCCAAGTGCAGAACTACCGGCATCATCAAAGCCTCCATCCCACATCAGCTTGAAACTTCGATGTGTCTCCTTGAACAGATAGAAGTGGTTCTCAAGACACCCCGATGGGCAATCTCCCCATGCGTCCCTAACCACAAAAATTAAGGAACTATCATCATCGAGCCAGGGATAGATATTGGGAGCGTCTCCTATCGGATCTCTGGGTCGTATCACGCCAAGATTGTCAATGTTTTTATATTCATCATATAGCTTTATGGGATTAAGTCTCGGCCGGAAATGTAAATCTCCTATATGCCATTCACTCCACGCCCATAAAAAGGAAGTATCCAGCATCCCTGAATAATATTCGTTGAGAGAATCCCACATAGAATAGCTTCCTGCATGTATACTGTCTACGGCTTCATTCGTGAACACTATCTCAAAGGTACTTGTGATAATTATCGAACGGAAATGATTGTTTACAGCCGGAATGCTGTCTGCATATTCCCGACGAAGAGTTCGCAGTGCGAATTTGATTCTCTGGTATAGCTCCTGTGGTGCAACCAGATCCCCCGAAAGATATAAAGCCATCTCTTCGGCTTCGGCATCCGGCCTCGGAGAAAGGGCGAGGTTTTCTTCGAACGTAAGCGGTTCGTTGTGAGTCGGGCCGGTCGAATTATCGCAGGAAAAGAAAAATAGTACTGCGATGATTGGTAATATGAAAATTATGCGTCTGTACTGCACGACGTCACCCCCGTGATATTTGGTTACATTAAAACGTTACATTCAGGCCAAATAGCCAGCCCTCAGAACAGCCCTTTGTCAGGGCGATGAAAAAACCAGACGTCAATATTTGACCAAATATCTATAAAAATATAATAATATTTGCGCAAAACACAACCGATAATATATAATGGACAACATATTTGTCTTGTTAAAACTATGTCCTATATTATATTAAGTATGGTGCAAGGCATATGAGTAATTTACTTAAAATACAGCGTCCTTTTGAGATGCTTCCCGATCTCACCCGGGTCGAACAATCGCTGGCCGAAAAGGGCTACCGAATGGTCGCGGGTGTGGATGAAGCCGGACGCGGTCCGCTGGCCGGACCGGTTGTCGCCGCGGCCGTGATTCTTCCCGAAGATTGCAGCATTGAAGGCATCGATGATTCCAAAAAACTGAGCGCCAAACGGCGCGATATTTTGTTCGACGAAATCGTCGGCTCCGGCGCCATCGTCTCGGTCGGGATCATCGACAACGAAGCCATCGACTCATGCAATATTCTCAAGGCTTCGCTGATGGCCATGCGCAAGGCGGTCTGTTCACTCGAAACCAAGCCGGAATATGTGCTGGTTGACGGGTCTTTCGCGATTCCGAATCTGAGCTATCCGCAGCTGGCCCTGGTCGGCGGCGACAGATTGTGCAAGTCGGTTTCGGCGGCGTCGATTATCGCCAAGGTGACTCGTGACCGCATCATGGATCGCTATGCCGAGATTTATCCCGAGTTTTCTTTCGCGACCCATCGCGGCTATCCGACCGCCAAACATCTCGATGAGCTTCGGACTTTCGGACCGACCAAAATCCACCGCAAGACTTTCAAGCCGGTCGAAGAACTCTTGCAGACGGTGGAATAATTTCGTTTCTTGTTTTTGTGGCTTCTTCCGAAAGACAAAAAGGGCGCAAATTCGAACAGAAGGCCGAGGAATTTCTCCTGGCCAACGGTTTTATTATTCTCGAAAAAAACTGGCAGGCAGGTCATAAAGAAATCGACCTGATCGTCGTCAAAAATAAGACTATCATATTCGTCGAAGTCAAGGCCGCCACCGGTCGAAAATTCGGCCACCCCGCCGGATGGGTCGACAAGCGAAAACGTCAGAATCTCATTGCCGCCGCCGGGCAGTACATCGCCGACCGCAAATTAAAAGACCACGATTACAGATTCGATTTGATTACATTTTTCGACGGCCAACTGGAGCACTACGAGAGCGCTTTCACCGCCGACGATGAATAAATCCGGATTAATGCTCCACGATTTTCAAATCAACCTTCTCACCATAATATCCCGCCGCTTCGGCGGAGATTAACTGGGGACGCTGACCTTGAAATATAATATCCATTAATCTCCCTGGACCGGCATTTATTTTCGCCTGGTCATTTGGGCTGTAAATTAATGCCGTAAGAGTATCATTGCGTTGACCGTAATCGACTTTAAAATCCATATAGCTCGGGTCTAAATCGATTTCGCTTATAGAATTCGGGGCCAGGAATTTCAATAATATGGCTCCAACCGGGATATCAAATTTATGACTCAATGTCAATCCATTTCCATTTGAAGACAGCATTAATAAGCCGTCGTACGACTCCTTAGCAAATTTACGCAAGACCGGCTGCCGGCAGGACAAATAGTTCAAAGCCTGAAAATCCAATATGCTCCCGCAAATGCCGTCATTGTTCAGATCGGCCGCCGCCGTCTGACCTTCGACGTTTATATGAAAGACGCTATCGCCCCACAGAATATATTTTCTAAACAGCTTAAAGTCATCATCATCCATGCTCAACCCATTGAGATTGATATCACCAACAATATCCAATCCGGAGCAAATAACATTTACTCCACCGTTGTAGAAATCAATCGACGGCGCGGCCATAGGGTGCTTTTCACGGATTTTCTGCGCGCACCGAGAATCATATTGCGGAAACTTGTAATACGGGGTCGTTGAGTCCATTTCAAAAGTCCCATCGTATATCCAGTACTTATGCCGTCCATAGGGTCGATCGCATACAAAATAGGATTTGTTCATGTAAGCAACAAATTGACTGCCCCCGTTGGAAGCCAAAGATTTTCTAAAAATAATATTGTCGGTACATTCGTCAAAAATAAACTGCACCGGAAGCAAATGGCATTCGTATCGCCTGTCATTCGTTACATAGAAATGCAATGTAAAAAGCTCGAGACTGTCGGTTCCCTCCGTTTTGCTCCTCACCAGACTTGTATCGTCATTGAGCCAGCCACTGACCCGGACTTCTGAATATCCCGGTTGCGATACGTTTTTAAAGGACAGGTTTTTGTACAATCCGTTCCCGGTACTGTCAAAAAAATCATAAACCGTATGTTGAACATATTTATCTCTGTAATGAGATTCTATTTGATTTGAGGAGTCCATATATGTGTTCCCAGCGGTCAGGCATCGCAATTCGAGACCTTTATTATCGTAGCCTATCCTAAAATCAAACCTGTCTATATTAGTTATATCCCCCGTCATAAAGACAGGAATGGTTGTGATCTGGCCCTGCAGTTGACGGTTCTTTTCTCCGATTGTAAGTTCGAAATCATTGTCCTGCCCAAATGCAAAGGAGGCGCAAAGCACGACAATTTGGCTCAAAAGAAATATCCGGATACTTTTCATTGATTGGTCCCCTTCAGTGCTCGACCGTGTTCAAATCGACTTCCTCACCATAATACCCCGCCGCTTCGGCGGAAATTAGCTCGGGAGGCCGTCCGGTGTATTTCAGGTCCAGCAGCGGCCCGGTATTAGTAGCAACCTTCGATTTCGGATCAAGGCTGTATATCATTATTGACAATGTATCGTTGCGCCAATACCGTCCGATTTCATAATTGGAGTATGGGCCCTTTAACTCTGCGTTGTCGGTCGAATCCGGTGTATTGAACCGCAGCAAAATGCTCCCGACCGGTGCATCGAATTTATAATATAGTTTTAATTCATCATGTTTTTTTATTTCAATAATCTGACCATTAATGATTTTCCAGCTTTTTTGAAACGACACTGCATCACCGACGATGACCCGCATAAGATATTGAAAATCTTGTAAGGTCAATATTTCGCCGTCGATATTGACGTCTGAAGCCTCAGTTTGACCTTCTTTGTTAATTGTAAATGCCGAATCGCCGACAAGCAAATAGTCTCGAAAATTATAAAGATCAGCTATTTCATAGTTAATACCATTTAGATTTATATCGCCATGCACTTCAAGTTCTATGCAGCCTAAGTCCATGACTCCGTTGAAAAAATATATGCCCGGTTGGGAGTTTTTATATTCTGCTGTACAGGATTCTACATTTTTCATATCATATACAAGGTATTGTCGCGGCACATAAAATTTCTTCTTATGCAAATAATCATCATAGCTTATATATCTTTCAGACGGTACAGACATGTTAAATGGTAGAAAAACATCTTTCACGCGTGCGATCTTGGTTTGCGATATCCCGTCTTTTTGTTTTTTAAGAAAAATCGCATTATCATCGCACGATTCCCAGATAAACTGAACCGGCAACAAATCACACCCATAAGTCCTGTCGTTGGTCACATAAAACTTAAAAGTAAATAGCAAAAGGCTGTCACTTTCATTGGATTCGTCGTAATCAATAGCATTAAGGTTACCCAGCTG
>CAZMWI010000112.1:0-10460 GCA_964569945.1 uncultured Ignavibacteriaceae bacterium | reverse complement strand
CCGCGCGGCTACTTTGCCCGCGCCCGCGGCGAGAATAACCGTGGCCCCGCCGGTGACGATGTCACCACCAGCAAAGACGCCTTCGCGAGAAGTCATCATGGTGCGCTCATCGACCGTTATATTGCCCCAGCGGTTGGTGTCCAGACCGGGTGTAGTCTGCGGAATCAGCGGATTGGAGCTGTTGCCGACCGCAATCACGACCGTATCGACCGGTATCGTAAAATTGGAGGCGTCAATCGGTATCGGCCGACGGCGACCGGAGCTGTCGGGCTCTCCGAGCTCCATGCGGACGCATTCCATATGCGTCACCCAACCTTCATCGTTGCCCATAAAGCGAATCGGATTGGTCAGAAGATTAAACTGCACGCCTTCCTGCTCGGCGTGATGAATCTCTTCGATACGGGCCGGCATTTCGGTCCGGCTCCGGCGATATATGATATATCCGTTTTCCGCGCCGAGACGCAGCGACGTCCGCACCGAATCCATAGCGGTGTTGCCGCCGCCGAGGACGGCCACGTTTTTACCGACGAAAATGGGTGTGTCCATATTCGGGAAATCGTACGCCGCCATCAAATTGGAGCGCGTCAGGAATTCATTGGAAGAGTAGACACCGTTCAGGTTTTCGCCTTCAATGTGCATGAAGTTGGGCAGGCCCGCGCCGGTGCCGATGAAGACGGCGTCGAATCCCGCCTCGAAAAGCTCATCGACTGTATCGAGCTTACCAACCACAAAACTATTGTTGACTTCGACGCCAAGTTTGGTCAGGTATTCCACTTCGGATGCGACAATCGACTTCGGCAGACGAAATTCCGGGATGCCATAAATCAGAACTCCGCCCGGCTTGTGCAGGGCTTCGTAAATGACAACTTTATGTCCCCGCAAAGCCAGGTCGGCGGCCACCGTCAGTCCGGCCGGACCCGATCCGACCACGGCGATTTTCTTGCCGGTCGACTTCGGGAGCTTCGGCAATTCGATCTTGTTCTTGTTGCGTTCAAAGTCGGCGACAAAGCGTTCGAGATATCCAATCGCGACCGGCTCGTACTTAACGCCGAGCACGCAAACCTGCTCACACTGTTCCTCCTGCGGGCAGACTCTTCCGCAGATCGCGGGGAGAGCATTGGTTTCTTTGATACGTCGAGCCGCCCCGACAAAGTCACCTTCGCGGACTTTTTCAATAAAGCCGGGGATATCGACCTCTACCGGGCAGCCTTCAATGCACTTGGGGTTTTTGCACTCGATGCACCGCCAGGCTTCAGCGACAGCCATTTCCGGGGTCAGGCCGTGGGGCACCTCCTGAAAATTCTTCTTTCTGGCCAGGGGATCCTGCTCCGGCATTTTGACGCGCGGAAGCTGCATTCGCTCCTTTTTAGTCATATCTTCAAATTTTTTATTTTCAGCCATTGCAGTATCCTAAATTGTCTGGTTCTTCAATTTTTCCGCCGCTTTAGCCAGGCGACAGTGTTCATCTTCGAGGAATTTATCGTACGCTATTTTTTCATGACGATTATACATTTTCAACCGTTTCGTCATTTCATCAAAATCCACTTCGTGCCCGTCAAAGTCGGGGCCGTCGACACAGGCGAATCTGGTCTTGCCGCCGACCGTCACTCGGCAGGCGCCGCACATGCCCGTTCCGTCGACCATAATCGGGTTCAAACTTACATACGTTTTAATTTTGGGTTCGAGAGTGGTTTTTACGACCGCTTTCATCATCGGCACCGGGCCGATGGCGATAACCATGTCGATTTGCTCGCCGTCATCAATCATCTGCTGCAATATGGTTGTGACGAAGCCGTGTGTTCCGAACGATCCGTCGTCGGTGGAGATTTTAAGTTCATCCGATGCCGACGTGAGTTCCTCTTCGAATATCAGAAGGTCTTTGGTGCGGGCGCCGATAATGGTCGTGACTTTATTTCCGGCCGCTTTCAAAGCCTGGGCGATAGGGTAGATGGGCGGAATACCGACACCGCCGCCGATGCAGACGCAATGTCCGAATTTTTCGACGTGCGATGGTACACCCAGCGGCCCGACGACGTCGGCGAAAAAGTCGCCTTTCTTCATGCGGTTCATGGCCGCCGAGGTTTTTCCCACTTCCTGTATGACGACAGTAAGAATGCCGTTTTCGCGGTCGAGCCCACCGATTGACATCGGGATACGCTCACCGGAATCATCCTTGCGCAAAATCACGAACTGGCCGGCTTTGGCTTTGGAAACCAGGTGAGGGGCTTTAACCCGGAACTGGTGAACTTTCTCGCACAACTCCTTCTTGTCCAGAATTTCAAACAACTCGCCTCCTCGCCGACTGATCGGCAGTATTCATAAAAAATTACTATTTCAAATTGGTTACTATATTTTGGGTGTCCATAGCTATCACCAGCTCCTCATTGGTCGGGATAGCGAGAGTTCTAATATTGGCATCGTCGCGGCTGATATCGGCTTCAACGTTCACGGCCTGTTCGTTCTTGCCTGAGTCGATAGTTATTCCAAGAAATTCCAGACCTTCGCAGGTATGGGCACGCACGTCGGGAGAGTTTTGGCCGATACCGGCGGTAAAAACGACGGCATCCACGCCGCCCATGGCGGCGGCATAAGCCCCGATATATTTTTTCAAACGATAACAGTAAATATCGAAAGCCAACCGGGCATTACTGTGGCCGTCTTTCATGGCCTCGATAATTTCTCTCATATCTGATGATACACCCGAGACACCGGCCAGGCCGGAATGTTTGTTCATCAGCGTATTGGCTTCATGCAACGACAGCTCTTCGCGGCCCATGATGTGCAATATCACGGCCGGGTCCATATCTCCGCAACGAGTTCCCATGAGAAGGCCCTCAAGCGGCGTGAAACCCATCGATGTGTCCACTGAGCGACCCCTGTCTATAGCGGCTATCGAGGCACCGTTGCCGAGATGGCAGGTGATTATGCGCAGTTGATCTATCGGTTTGCCCAGCATGTCGGCGGCGCGCTCCGACACGTAGCGATGCGATGTCCCGTGGAAACCGTAACGGCGTATGGCGTACTTTTTATACATGACATACGGTAGTCCGTATATGTAAGCTTCCGGCGGCATGCCGCAATGAAACGAGGTATCGAATACGGCAACCTGGGGCACACCTGGAAGGTTTTTCTGGCAGGCATCGATGCCGCGCATGTTGTGCGGATTGTGCAGGGGAGCCAGGTCAATCAGATTGCGGATTTGTCGCAAAACGTCGGTATCAATCAATATGGAGCCGCTGAACTCTTCACCTCCGTGTACGACTCTGTGACCGATGGCGTGTATTTCCGACTTATCCTTAATGACGCCGTGATTAGCAGACAGTAAGATAGATATTACGTGTTCGATGGCGACGATATGATCCAGCATTTCTCCGGTGACTTTGACTTCGGGCCGATCTATTGGTCGGTGGGTCAGAACCGCGCCCGACATTCCGATTCGGGCGACGTCGCCGGTAGCCAGAGCCATTTTTTTATCGGTGTCAAAAAATTGATATTTAACCGATGAGGAGCCGCAATTCAGTACCAGTATGTTCATTTCTCATTTGCCTTTTTTAATAATATCGCTTTCATCGAGACGATTGCCTTCTTCGTCGTACTTGAAAAAGCCCTCGCCCGATTTTACTCCCAGATACCCCGCCCTGACCATTTTTCTCAGCAGGGGACAGGGATTATATTTATGCTCAGACAATTCTTTCAGCAGGTTATCCATCCAGGACATGACAACGTCGAGGCCCATCATGTCTGCCAGCGCCAGCGGTCCGACGTTGAATCCGAAGCCGAGTTTCATAGCCCGGTCCACGTCGCGGGCGGAACAGATTCCCTCCATGACGACGTGCATCGCTTCGTTGAGAAGCGGGACAATCACGCGGGTCGTGACATAACCCGGGTATTCAAAGACACTGATAGCCGTTTTGCCCAGAAGATCCGCGAATTCTTTGGCGGTATTAAATGTTTCTTCCGAAGTTTTCAGGCCGCGAATGATTTCGACAATCGGTATAGCCGGAACGGGGTGCAGGAAATGCATGCCGATCAGCTTGTCGGGGCGGTCGGTCGAGGCGGCCAGTTCGCTTATGGAGAGGGTCGCAGTATTGGTAATAAAGACAACGTCATCCGGGCAGAGGTCGTCCAGCTTTTGAAACAGCTCGCGCTTCTGTCTCATAATATCGGGAATAGCCTCAATAATCAGGTCGGCACTTTTGGCTACCTGAAGGTCGGCCGAAGGCGTAATCCTGGAAAGAATGGCTCTTTTTTCCGAATGTGTTTTGCCCCATTTTTTTATTTCCTGATCGATTCTTTCACCCACGCCCAGTATGCCTTTGTGGGCGTTTTTAAGTGTGCGATCCAGAAGAATAACTTCCGTTCCTGTGCCGGCAATTGTCTCGGCCAGACCCTGACCCATCACTCCGGCACCAACGATCAGGATTTTATTTATAGCCATTTCGGCCTGCCTTTCCAATATGTGAAAAAAGTAACAAATTCACGCCGTATTATATACAAAAGCAATTTTCTGGCAAGCGCTTTTTTATGGTTTTATTGCCGTTTTGGATGGGTGCAAAAGAGACGTCTAAACTCTTGATTTCGATATTCTTATAACACGATAAGGATATGAGCAGGCATCGCTCCAAATTAAAATTACAATGTGTCTTTATCCGGTGTTTTATCGGAGAGGAGTATGGCCTGCATTAGAGTTAAATATACCATACATTATGACCGACCCGTCTAATATTTTCCTTGACAGAATCGATAATTATATATATGATAGGCGTTTACATAAGATTAGACATGTCTTTTTGATATAAATATGGGCGATTAGCTCAGTTGGTTAGAGTGCTTGCTTGACATGCAAGAGGTCACTGGTTCGATTCCAGTATCGCCCACCATTTTTAGCGGGACATGAATCGTATAATATGTCGATTTATGCCCGCTTATAGTTTAGGTATGAGCAACGTAACGATTACATTACCGGACGGTTCATCGAAGTCGTACCCCGCAGGGACGACCGGTTATGACATTGCCAAGTCAATCTCTCCGCGCCTGGCTAAAGAGGCCATCGCAGTTAAAGTGGACGGCAAGGTCAGGGATTTGAACTGTGAAATCGACGCCAATGCACCGGTGCAGATTCTGACTTTCGACGATCGCGAAGGCAAAGAGACGTTCTGGCACTCCACGGCACACATCATGGCCCAGGCGGTGCTCGATCTGTTTCCCGGCACCAGGCTGGCTATTGGCCCGCCGATCGAAGAAGGCTTTTATTACGACTTCGAAGTGGAAAAACCGTTTTCGCCGGAAGATTTGGAACGCATCGAAAAGCGGATGCAGGAAATCATAAACGAAAAGGCGGAGTTCCACCGGACTGAAGTTTCGCGCGCCGAAGTGCTGGATAAGTACAAAAAAGAGAAAGCCGTATATAAGGTCGAAATGCTGGAAGAAGATATTCTCGACGACCGCGTTACGGTATACCAGCATTCGACGTTTAAAGACCTCTGTCGCGGGCCGCACATACCCAATACCGGAATAATCAAGGCTTTCAAGTTGATTTCGTCGTCCGGGGCCTATTGGCGCGGGGATGAAAAACGCACCATGCTTCAGCGCATTTATGGTGTTTCATATCCCAAGAAAAGCATGCTCGACGATTACCTGTTCCGACTGGAAGAAGCCAAGAAACGCGACCACCGTGTTTTGGGCAAACAGATGGAGCTGTTCCATATTAACAACGAAGTCGGCGCCGGGCTGGTGATGTGGCTGCCCAGGGGAGCCATCATTCGCAATGAAATAGAAAACTTCTGGCGTGAAGAGCATCTCAAGAACGGTTACGATCTGGTTTTCAGCCCGCATATAGCCCACCTCGATTTGTGGAACCGGTCCGGTCATACCGGTTTTTACGCCGAAAACATGTACGAACCGATCAAGGTCGACGACCAGCGCTACCAGATAAAACCGATGAACTGCCCGTTCCACATTCATATGTATAAATCGCGGCGGTGGAGCTATCGCGACTTGCCGCTTCGCTGGGCCGAACTCGGGACGGTTTATCGTTACGAAATGCCGGGCGTACTGCACGGATTGATGCGCGTGCGCGGTTTTACCCAGGACGATGCTCATCATTTCGTCTCGCCTGAGAACATGGAAGACGAACTGGTCTGGTTGATAAAATTCTGCCTGCACATTCTGGATGCCTTCAAGTTTCCGGAATACGATATATATCTATCGACAAGGCCGGAGAAAGCTATTGGTGAACCGGAAGACTGGGAAAAGGCTGAAAACGGTCTGCGCCGGGCGATGGATATACTCGACCTGAAATATTCGGTCGATGAAGGCGGCGGAGCTTTCTACGGCCCCAAGATTGATATCAAGATCAAAGACGCTCTGGGCCGCAGCTGGCAGTGCTCGACCATTCAGTTCGATTTCTCCCTGCCGGAAAGATTTGATCTGACTTACGCCGATAAAAGCGGCCAGCTGGTGCGGCCGTATATGATTCACCGGGCGCTTTTGGGTTCGGTGGAACGGTTCTTCGGAGTCTTGATAGAGCATTATGCCGGGGAATTCCCTCTCTGGCTGGCGCCGGTGCAGGCGAGGGTTTTGCCCATCACCGATGACTTCAACGAATACGGCCGGGAAGTAACGGATAAGTTTAAAGCTGCCGGAATCCGGTGTGAGCTGGATTCACGGTCGGAAAAAATCGGCCATAAGATTCGCGAATCGGAGTTGCAGAAAGTCCCGTATATGCTTATAATTGGAGCCAGGGAGAAGGACGCCGGGGAAGTGTCCGTAAGAATTCACGGCCACGGCGACAAAGGCTCCTATAAAGTTGATGAGTTGATAGATAAATTTAAAGAGGAGATTCAAACCAAGGCGGTAACCCCGCAATTGATTTGAGGAGGATAAAATAATCCAGAAAAAAGAGTCTGTTCGGGTAAACGAGCGTATTAGAGTTTCGCCGGTTAGGTTGATCGGACACGATGGTGAACAAATCGGAATTCTCCCGGTCAAAGAGGCTTTGCAGAGGGCCCGCGACGTGCACCTTGACCTGGTCGAGGTTTCGCCCAACAGCAAACCGCCGGTATGCCGTATCATGGACTTCGGGAAGTACAAGTACGAACAATCCAAGAAAGCCCGGCAGGCCAAAAAGAAGCAACATACCGTCGAAATGAAAGCGATGCGCTACCGGCCGAAAATTGACGACCACGATTTCAATTTCAAAACGCGACATGTGCGCGAGTTCCTGATGCAGGGAAGCAAGGTCAAGGCCTTTGTGATGTTTTCCGGACGTGAGATGGCTCATACCGAATACGGGTACAAATTATTAGAAAGAGTAATAAAAGAACTTGAAGATATAAGTACGGTGGGGCAGGATCCCAAGATGGAAGGCCGACGGCTCAACATGATTCTGATCCCGAAACTGCAGGCGATAAAAGATATCAAAAAAAGGATGGATGATGCCGAAGATAAAGACGAACCGGTCAGCCGCGAAACGGTTCAAGAAGACAGCAACGGGTAAAATAAAAAGGCGCAAAGCCTATCATACCCACATTCTGACCAAGAAAAGCGCAACGCGCAAAAGAAACCTCCGCAAGGCAAGTCTGGTCAGCAAAGCCGATACCAAGAAAATCAATCGGTTGATACCGAATTAATATAGCCCGACAGGAGTATTGATAAAATGCCACGTGCTAAGAATAATGTTGCCGCCCATAGACGCCATAAAAAGGTGTTGAATAAAGCCAGAGGAAATTACGGCGGCCGTTCAAGGTTGTATCGTACAGCCGTAGAAACCGTTCACAAAGGCATGAAGTATGCCTATCGCGATCGTCGCAATAAAAAGCGGGAATTCCGTCGCCTCTGGATTACACGCATATCCGCCGGAGTAAAGCAATTTGGGCTGAATTATTCGACCTTCATGAACGGTCTGAAAAAGGCCGGTATTGGATTGGATCGCAAGGTCCTGGCCGATATCGCCGCCCGCGATATGGCGACCTTCGGTCGTCTGGTTGAAATGGCCAAAAACGCGTAAGCTCGGGTAATTATATGCCCGGAGCCGGTGATATCGAAAAACTCGTGGCCGACACTCTGTCGGCCATATCGGCGGCCACTGATAAAAATGAACTTGACGAAATCCGTATTGCTCATTTAAGCCGCAAAGGGACTATTACGTCCATTTTGAAGAGCCTCAAAGATCTTTCCGTTGAAGAAAAGAAAACTATCGGGGGGGCGGCCAATCGCGCCAAGACCGCTCTTGAAGAAGCGCTGAAAGCCGCCGAAGAAAAATTTCTTTCAATCCCCAAAGGGTCGGTACTCGATCCGACTTTGCCCGGTAAACGCACAAAAATCGGGGCTATCCATCCCATAACCCGGGTAATAAATCGCCTGTGTGAATCTTTCGAGCGTATGGGGTTCGCGATCGCTTACGGCCCCGACGTCGAAGATGATTATAACAATTTCGAAGCGCTGAATTTCCCGCCCGACCATCCCGCGCGGGATATGCAGGATACGTTTTACCTGGAAGGCGGTCGCTTGCTGCGGACACATACGACGTCGGTGCAGGCGCGAGTCATGCAGAAGATTAAGCCGCCGATGAAAATCCTGATGCCCGGCAAAACATACCGCAACGAGACGGTTTCTGCCCGGTCGCACTGCATCTTTCATCAGGTCGACGGATTCGTTATCGACGAAGGCATAACCATGGCCGACCTTAAAGGTGCGCTTTACGCCTTTTGCCAGGATTTCTTCGGAGAGGACGTCCGCATAAAGTTCCGCTGCAGTTATTTCCCGTTCACGGAACCATCGGCGGAACTTGATATCTCCTGCTTCATGTGCGGCGGCAAAGGATGCGTTCTGTGCAAGCATTTCGGCTGGCTGGAAATTCTCGGCTGCGGCATGATCGATCCCAACGTCCTCGATATGGCCGGTATCGACAGTGAAAAATACACCGGCTATGCGTTTGGGATCGGGGTCGAACGAATCGCGATGCTCAAATACGGCATCAAAGACATTCGCCTGCTGTTCGAAAATGATATGAGATTCATAAGGCAATTTCGGTAATGCTGGTACCTTATAGTTGGATAAAAGAACTCGTTGACTTCGACATGACTCCCGAGGAATTGGGAGACAGGCTGACTATTGCCGGGTCGGAAGCGGAAGTTACTTACCCTTTCAAGGGTAAATGGGATAACATCGTAGTCGGGCACGTCACCGAGCTTGAGAAAATCGAAGACAGCGATCACCTGACCAAAGCTATGGTTGACTGCGGTGATGAAACCGTGCAGGTAGTTTGCGGTGCTCCCAATGTGGCGAAAGGCCAAAAAGTGGTTATGGCTAAAGTCGGTGCCATCCTCGGTGATGATTTCAAAATCAAGAAAGCCAGGTTGCGCGGGGTGGAATCCTACGGGATGATCTGCTCGGAACGCGAGCTGGGACTTTCCGACGATCACAGTGGTATTATGGTTCTCGATGACGACGCCCCGGTTGGCGATTCGGCCATAAATTATCTTCAGATGGAAGATAGCGTCCTGCGTCTCGATTTAACCCCCAACCGTCCCGATATGATGGCGGTCATCGGGGTAGCGAGGGATACGGCCTGTCTGAACGGAACGACATATAACAAGCCGGAATTCGAGATTGAAGAAACCGAAGAACCGGCCTCTAATTACATAAAAATTTCTATCGACGATCCCGAAGCCTGCCCGCGTTACGCGGCAAGAGTTATAAAAAACGTCAAGATCGGGCCTTCGCCCTGGTGGATACGCCGCAAGCTGATCCTGTCGGGTGTGAGACCCATTTCGAACGTGGTCGATATTACCAATCTTGTTATGCTCGAAATCGGGCATCCTCTGCACGCCTTCGATTATGACCGGCTCGATCACAAAGAAATCATAGTCAGGCGGGCCAAAGACAAAGAAAAATTCACGACGCTTGACGAGAAAGAGCGTGAATTGACTCCCGATGTTTTGCTCATCACCGACGGTGAAAAGGGCATCGCCGCCGCGGGAATTATGGGAGGCATGAATACGGACATTGAAGATTCAACGACTAATATCTTACTTGAGGCGGCCTATTTCGACCCGGTCACGACCCGTCGGGGGAGACTTAAACTCGGGTTGAATACCGAGTCATCGAGCCGTTTTGAAAAAGGAGCCGACCCGGAAAACGTCGTTACGGCAGTTAATAGGGCGGCCGCATTGATGGCGCAATTTGCCGACGGTGAGGTTTTGAAAGGCATAGTCGATTGCTACCCCAAAGAGATTGAACCGCTCCGACTGAAGCTCAGAACCAACCGTGTGAACTGCGTTTTGGGCACGAGTATTTCAGAGAAACGCATTGTTAATATATTGAAAGGCCTTGACTTCGACGTCGCAAGCGAAGAAATACTTGAAGTGGCGGTGCCGACTTTCCGGCCCGATGTTACCCGCGAAATCGACCTGATTGAGGAAATCGCGCGCATTGACGGCATGGATAATATCCCGACG
>CAZMWI010000111.1:0-10463 GCA_964569945.1 uncultured Ignavibacteriaceae bacterium | reverse complement strand
GTTGGGGACGGTGTTGATGATGGTCTGATTGTACTCCCGCGACAGGCGTTCGGTGATAATTTCCATATGAAGCATACCCAGAAAGCCGCAGCGGAATCCAAAACCAAGCGCGCTCGACGTCTCCGGCACGAAAGACAGCGAGGCATCGTTGAGCACCAGCTTTTCCAGCGATTCTCGCAGGAGCGTGTAGTCCTCGGCGATAGCCGGATAAATCCCCGCGAAAACCATCGGCTTGATAGCGACGAATCCCGGCAGCGGTTTGTCGGTCGGTTCGGCGGCCAGTGTGATCGTATCGCCGATTCTCGTGTCGCCGACGTTGCGTATGTTGGCGAAAAGATAGCCCACTTCCCCGGCGTGGAGCTGCTCGACCGGGTGATACTTCAACATTTTAAAACCGACTTCATCGACCTCGAACTGCTTTCCATGAGAAAAGAACTTCACGCGGTCGCCTTTGCCGACTTTGCCGTCGACCAATTTTAAATAAACCGCCGCGCCGCGATACGACGTATACATCGAATCGAACACGAGGGCTTTGAGAGGTTTGTCGGGGTCGCCTTTGGGCGGCGGACATCTCTTAACAATGGCTTCCAGCAAATCGCCAATTCCCTGCCCTGTCTTGGCCGAACAGGCAATGATTTCATCTTCTTTGCAGCCGATCAGGTCGATCAGTTCCGCGGTGACTTCGGGGATGCGCGCCGAAGGCAGGTCGATTTTATTTATGACCGGGATTATTTCGAGGTTGTTTTCCAGCGCCAGAAAGAGATTGGAAACAGTCTGGGCCTCGATTCCCTGCGAGGCATCGACCACCAGAAGCGTCCCCTCGCAGGCCGAAAGCGACCGGGAGACCTCGTAGGTGAAATCGACGTGCCCCGGGGTGTCGATCAGGTTCAATTGATAGATATTTTTATCTTTGGCCTTATAAGCCAGACGGATAGCGTGGGCCTTGATCGTAATCCCGCGCTCGCGCTCGAGGTCCATATCATCCAGCACCTGCTGACGCATCTCGCGTTCCGATACGGCCCGGGTGGCCTCCAGCAAACGATCGGCCAGGGTCGATTTGCCGTGGTCGATATGGGCGATAATCGAAAAATTCCGAATGTATTCCGTGTCTTTCATGTTTTCCCTAAAGGCAGACGGGCAAAATACACTGTTGACGCGCTCCTGTCAATCGTCATGAAACGGATGTCAAACAACTTGACAATGTAATCGGCCAAACTATATTGCGCATCACATACGGAGATGATAAATGGCCGAAATTAATAAAATGAAGCGCGAGTTCTATGAGCGTTCGACCCCGATTCTGGGACGAATCTGTCTCAAAATCGGCCTGACCCCCAACATGCTAACGGCCCTGGCGGTCATTTCGGCTATTGCATCGGGCATTTATTTCTGGCGTGGGAACATAATCATGGGTGTTATCTTAATGGTGGCCAATTCGTTTATTGACATGCTCGACGGCGCGACCGCCCGCGCGGGCAATATCGGGACCACTTTCGGCGGAATTCTGGACCACGTTTTCGACCGCTACAGCGAATTTTTTATCCTGGCCGGTATCGCCCTCTCCGGAATCGTCCACCCCGGCTGGGCCCTGTTCGCTCTGTTCGGGATGATTATCGCCAGTTACACCCGCGCCGCGGCCGAGTCTATGGGCAAGATCGAAAACTGCGCGGTCGGCTTCATGGGTCGTCTGGAGAAATTTATTTTGATTATAATCGGGGCATTGCTGGAGCACTTTTATCCCAGCAGTCGCTGGCTCGAAATAGCCTTAATCATTGTCGGAGTGACTTCTTATATCACGTCGATACAAAGACTGGTTTACACATCCAAAGTTCTTAAAAATCGTGAAAACAGTTAGAGGCAATGTCATATGATTACCGCCATCGGCAATCCGGTCTATGATTATATTAAAACTCAGAAGATCGACACCCAAAACCGGGTCCTGTCCGGATGCAGCACCAACGCTGCTCTGGCCTTGACGCGGCTCGGCGAAACCGTCCGTCTGATCGGCGCGATCGGCGACGATTACAAAGATCATTTCAAGGCCAAGCTGGCCGATCTCAAAATCGAAAATCATATCATAGAATCCGAATCGTCGGGCGGGTTTTCTTTGATCTATTACGATGACTTCGGCAACCGTACACTGGACCTTCTCGGCCGCGCCTCGGATATCGGCAACCTCGATCCGAAATTGTATTCCGATTCACAGGCTGTACTTATCGCCCCGATACTCGGTGAGGTGACGCTGGAACAGATTTCCGAGATTCGCAAGAATTTCGACGGCCTCTTTTTCTGTGATCCTCAGGGACTCTTGCGCGATGCCGACGACTCCGGACGAATCTTCCACGAAAAACGCGATGGTATCGAACAGGCGCTTTCTAATTTCGACGTCGTCAAACCTAACGAACTCGAAGCCAAAGTCCTGACCGGGATCGACTGCCGCAAAGACCCATACCGGGCGGCGGAAATCATTAAAGGCTGGGGACCGAAAATAGTCATCGTTACACTGGCCGAGCTCGGATCGGTAATTTACGACGGCAGCGAATTCATAGACATACCCCCTTACGAAATCGACCTGCTCGACGCCACCGGCGCTGGCGATACCTACATGGCCGGATTCACATTCGAGTATTTACGTACCAAAGACCTGCGAAAGTCGGGCTGTTTTGCTTCGTGTGTGAGCTCCATCATGATCGAACAGGTTGGCCCGGATTTTATAATGACCGAAAGCGAAGTCCGGTATCGTCAGAAGATTCTCCTCGACAAAGCAGATTTCAAAGTGGCGGTATCATAAGATTTAATCCAGGCCCCCTATAACCAATTCCACGCTTCGCTTGATCATCATTTCGTAGAAATCGACCGATTTCTTTTTTTCTTCGGTTATAGCCTGATAAACGACATCCCCCTGAAACGACGCCAGAAGTTCGGCGGCGGCATCGATATCGGCATTGGGACTGATCTGTCGCGTTTCGATTCCGGAATGAAGGATGTCGTGCAGGTGGTCCAATCGCAGTTCGTGGAAGCCGTCGCGGAACGATTTTTCAAATCCGGCCCCATGCTCATAGGTCATCTTTATATAGAACAGTGCCACGGCTTTGTTTTCGAACCAGTAGCGTACTTCACCTGACATGAATTTGATAATTTTATCGCGCACCCGGCCCGAATAGTCGACCGCGAAATGTTTTTCCCAGAAAGCCTGAAAGTCATCGAACAAAATCTCCGCGGCGAAAACCGCCAGATTTTCTTTTTCGGTAAAATACTGCACCAGCGAACCCTTGGCGATCCCGGCCGTATCGGCGATACTGTCCAGCGAGACGCGTGCGAAGGCGTCGCCCCCGAAAGCGCCGATTATGGCATTGTATATCTTGTCCTTTTTGGATTTAGACAGTTTGCGGAAGGTCGCCGTCACGACTTTCCGGCCTTCGAGGTTGACGATCAGATTTTCGTTCATAGTTGTACCATATATCATTTATGACTTATCAGTCACTATATATAATCCAGTAATATATAAATGTCAATATTTTTCTTGCACCGTTCGTATTACCCTGCTATATTGGCCCGGCTTAAAAAATAAAAGGAGATTTTATCGAAATGGGTAAACTAAGAGTTGCTATAATCGGAGTAGGCAACTGCGCCTCATCGCTCGTTCAGGGAGTAGAGTTTTACAAGAACGCCGCCGATGATGAATTCATCCCCGGGATCATGCACACCAACCTGGGCGGTTATCATATCAGCGACATCGAGTTTTCGGCCGCGATCGACATCGACAAAAATAAAGTCGGCAAAGACCTGGCCGAAGCAATCTATACCAAGCCGAACAATACGTACAAATTCTGCGACGTGCCTAAAACCGGCATCACCGTCCAGCGCGGTATGACCCACGACGGGCTCGGCAAGTACCTGTCGGAGATCATCGAAAAGGCCCCCGGCGACACGGTCGATATCGTAAAGCTGCTCAAAGACACAAAAACCGACGTGGTCGTGAACTACCTCCCGGTCGGTTCCGAGGAAGCCACCAAGTGGTATGTCGAGCAAATTCTCGACGCCGGTTGCGGATTCGTGAACTGCATCCCGGTCTTCATCGCTCGTGAAAAATACTGGCAGAAACGCTTCGAAGAAAGAGGCCTGCCGGTCATAGGCGACGACATCAAATCGCAGGTCGGTGCGACTATCACGCACCGCGTCCTGACCCGCCTCTTTCGCGAACGCGGTGTCAAACTCGAACGCACCAGCCAGCTCAACGTCGGCGGCAACACCGACTTCTTGAACATGCTGGAACGCTCGCGTCTGGAATCCAAAAAGATTTCCAAGACCAATGCCGTCACGTCACAGCTCGACTACGATATCGGCGCCGGCAACGTGCATATCGGGCCATCGGATTATGTCAGCTGGCTGTCCGACCGTAAGTGGGCCTACATTCGTCTGGAAGGCACCACTTTCGGCAACGTGCCGCTGAATATCGAGATGAAGATGGAAGTCTGGGATTCGCCCAACTCGGCCGGGGTCGTGATCGACGCCGTCCGCTGCTGCAAGCTCGGTCTGGATAACGGTCTCAAAGGCGCGCTCGAAGCACCGTCGTCGTATTTCAAGAAATCGCCACCGGTTCAGTATACCGATGACGAGGCTCGTCGCTTGACCGAGGAGTTCATCCAGAAGTACGGCCACAAGACGACTTCGACAACCAAACGCAAACTAACCATGAAAAAGCAGGCGGAAACGAAAACGACTACGACCACCAACCGGATGAAGACGACCACGACCAAGAAGACGACTCCCCGCAAGCGGGTGACCCGGAAAACGCTTTTGAAAAAGTAATTTCCAAAGTTTCTTTTGAAACCTAAATTAAGGCGAACCTAACCAGTTCGCCTTTTTGTTTGGAGATATATGGGCAAAGGATTTCTGATTACATTTGAGGGTATCGACGGGTGCGGCAAAACGACCCAGCTAAAGATGACCGCGAAATACTTAAAAAAGCTCGGCATCGTGTCGCTGGTGATTCGCGAACCGGGCTCGACCGAATTTTCCGAGAAAATCAGAAAAATACTGCTCGACAAAAAACTGTCGATCAATCCCGTAACCGAGCTCAATCTTTATGTGGCGGCTCGGTCCGAATTGGTGGAGCATGTAATCGCCCCGGCGCTGGCGGAAAAAAGAATTATACTCTGCGACCGCTTCTACGATTCGACGACGGCTTATCAGTCGTACGGTCGCGGTCTCGATCTGAACCTGGTGAAAAAACTTAATATGCTGGCGACGGGCGGTGTAAAGCCGGATCTTACTTTCCTGTTCGATATCGACTATAAAACTTCGCTATCGCGTCGGAAGAAGACTGTCGACCGCCTGGAATCGGAACCGAAAGCATTTTTCAACCGGGTCCGCAAAGGATTTTTAAGCGTGGCGTTGTCGGAGAAAAAACGGTTTTGTGTCATCGACAGCCGGAAATCCCCCGAAGAAATTTTCCTTGAGGTAAAAGAGTGCCTGAACAATCGGCTGAAAATATAGAACTATCCGAAAAGATCGCTGCCGTCCGCAGTCATTTCATCTGGGCGCTGAGCTTGTTCGTGACCATCATCGTGCTGCTGATTGCCCTGAGCCTTTACACCTTTTCCGAACCCAACCTGAACTACGAAAGAAATATTATCACGGCCCTGCAGTTGATCGGCTATTTCTACGACGGACCGTACCACCCGATCAGCATGATGCGCCACGCGCGCGAGGCGGTTTTCGACGATCTCGACCGGTACTCATCATTTCTGGAACCGCAGCAGCTTAAAATGATCACCGAGGAATTCAGCGGCAGCTACAGTGGAATCGGTGTGACCATAGTCCCCCACGAACAGGGCCTTATGGTTCTGTCGGTGCGCGAAGGCGGTCCGGCATCGAAGGCGGGGGTTCTCAATGGTGATATATTTATCAAGGCCGACAGCATCAATCTGGCCGAAATAGACGCCTTTGAGGCGTCGTCGTACCTTCGCGGCCCCGAGAACTCTCAGTTGACGCTAACCATCGCGCGCGACGATATGCGCGACACGCTGACCGTGACCGTCGTTCGCGAAAAATTGAAACTGCAGCACATCCCCTACGCCGGGATGCTGGAAGACAGCATCTTGTACGTCAGGCTTATCGATTTCGAGGCCGGGGCGTCGGAAGACGTGGAGCACATTCTCGATTCCGTGCTGAATGATTCTTCCGTAACGATCAAAGGCATGATTCTCGACCTGCAGAACAATCCTGGCGGTCTGTTGTACGAAGCGATCGGTCTGGCCGACCTGTTTCTGCCAAGCGGCGAGCTGATCGTGGGCGTTAAGGGACGCTCGCGCTGGGACCGGACCGAATACAATTCATCGAAGGCAGACATGCTCGACGGTCGTCCGCTGGCCATTCTGGTCGACGGCGGTTCGGCGTCGGCATCGGAAATCGTGTCCGGATCGCTCAAGTACGCCGGGCGGGCGTTTTTGGTCGGCGATACCACTTTCGGAAAGGGCCTGGTGCAGGAATACAAGGGTCTGGCCGACGGCAGCGGCATACGGCTGACCAGCTCCCGCTATTATTTCAAGGGTGAAAAATATATAAACGATCCCAACTCCCCCGTGCTCGACAGCGCCGGCGGCATCCCGCCTGACTATTATGTCCCGGAAATCAATGAACCATTTCTGAACGCTCTGGCGCGGACACTCTTAATGCGCCAGTTTGCCACATCTAATAAAGACAGAATCCTGGCCGGGCCGTCGCTTATGAAATCCGCCGACGATTGGTACGACAACTTTATTAAATATTGCGAAGAAAAGGATTTCAAATATATCTCGGCGACGACCGGCAGCATTGACACCCTGATGCAAATCGCCGAACTGAGTGGAGCGAAACGTTCGACTATCGGGACCATCGACCGGACTATGATATATTCCGAAAAACTCGACCTGGACCAGTTCATCGACCACCGCGAGGAAGTCGTCCGCCGCCTGTATCGGCTGGCGGTGGAATCCAAATACGGTCTGGCGAGGTCGTACCGCGACGCCGTCCTGCCGTACAGTCATCAAATCAAATTTGCCGAGAAATTGATCGACTCGCTCAATGCGGCTCGCGGAAACCTGCCATGAACGATAAACAGACCATAATTTTTTGCGACTTCGACGGCTCTTTCACCGATAAAGATATCGGTCACCGGTTGTATCGGACGTTCGCGGGAGACGTAATCCTCGAACCGGTTACAAAGTGGAAACAAGGGCTGATTTCATCGCGTCAGTGCCTGCTCGAAGAAGCCGCTTTGGTCCGCGTCACCGAATCGGAACTGCACGAATTCCTCGATGACTTCCCCCTGCGCGACGGCGCGGTAGAGTTCTATACTGGCATGAAAAAGCGCAAAATCCCGTTTTATATTACATCCGATGGGGCGGATTTGTATATCGATTTTGTCTTGAACAAATTCGGATTGTCGGAAATAAAAGTTTTCGCCAACCACGCCTATATAGACGGCGACCGGTTCGTCATGGAGTTTCCACACGACAACGACGGCTGTTCGCGCTGCGGTTCCTGCAAAGGGTCGCGGATCAGGGAAACCGTGAACCACGAGCGGGATAGGTTTCGGGTTGTCTATATCGGCGACGGCCTGTCCGACATTTGTGCCCTGCCGGAAGCGGATATCGTTTTCGCCCGGAGCGACCTGCTGCGATATTGCCGCGAAAACGATTTCGAAGCTATTGAATATGAAAGTTTTTTTGATATATTGAATTACTTGCAAAAAACGAGTGTAATATCCTGATACCATAAAGTCAAAGATCGTTGGAGCATAGAAAATGAAAGCAGTCATAATGGCCGGAGGCTTCGGGACGAGGTTGCGACCTCTGACTATAAATCTCCCCAAACCGATGGTCCCGATCGGCAATATTCCCATGATGGAGCATGTCGTTCATCTTCTGAAAAGAAACGGATTCGATGAGCTCGTCTCGTTGTTGTTCTTTCAGGCCGAGGAAATAAAAAGCCATTTCGGCGACGGCCACAAGTTCGGTGTCCGCATGGATTATCTTCAGCCGACCGAGGATTTCGGCACGGCCGGAGCGGTGCGATACGCCGAGGATTTTATCGACGAAACCATCATGATTATCTCGGGCGATGTCATTACCGATTTCGATCTGGCCGGTGCGCTGGAATGGCATAAGAACAAACACGCCGACGCCACTATCATGCTGACCCGGGCCGAAAACCCGCTGGCTTACGGCATTGTCATCACCGACGAAGACGACCGTATCGTGCAGTTTCTGGAAAAGCCGTCCTGGGGCGAGATGTTTTCCGATACGATTAACACCGGTATTTATATTCTGGAACCGCATGTCGTACGGCTCATCCCCCCGGCGACCAATTTCGATTTCTCGCAAAACCTATATCCCCTGATGCTGTCCAAGAAAATGGGTTTGTACGGTTATACGGCCGAGGGTTACTGGAAGGACGTCGGCAATGTCAACGAATACACACTGGTCCACCGCGATCTTTTAACCGGCAATATAAATCTTGAATTCAACCTGCATCGCCGAAAAATCGGGGAAGCCGACGTCTATCTCGGCAATGGTGTTCATATCGGTGAGGATGTTACGTTCGAGGGTTCGGTCATTATCGGCGAAAATTCCGTTGTATCCGACGGAGCTACGGTCAGCAGCAGCGTAATAGGGGACAACGTCCGGGTTGGTGAGCAGGCCGTATTGACGTCGTCGGTCATCTGGGCCGATTCCCGGATCGGGGCCGAGTCGAAAATCGATCAGTCCATCGTCTGCAGCCGGACCATAGTTGGCGAGAACGTGGCATTGATGGACAATGTCATTGTCTCCGACGACTGTAAAATCGGCACCGGGGCGACGGTCAAGGCCAATTGCAAAATCTGGCCGGGCAAAACGGTCGATGACGGCGCGATTGTATCGTCGTCGCTGGTCTGGGGTGAAAAGTGGAACCGAGAGCTTTTCACCGCCTCAAAAGTCACCGGTCTGGCCTTAACCGAAATCACGCCCGAGATGTGCGTCAAACTCGGCGGTGCTTTCGGTGCTTTTCTGGGACCGGGCAAGCGAGTCGTCACCAGCCGCGACGCCTCGGATACGTCTCGTCTGATCAAGCGTGCCTTGATCGCCGGGCTGCTGGCGGCCGGGACCAATGTCGATGACCTCGAAGCCATGCCGATCCCTGTGGTACGTTACGCGTTGCGGCATGGTACTTATGGAGCCGGGGTGTACGTCCGTCATAACCCGTCGGATGCCAACCTGATCGACCTAATACTGTTCAACGGCGACGGGCTGGACATGCCGACTGCGAAACTTAAAAAAGTCGAGCGCATGTATTTCGGGGAAGACTTCTATCGGGCCAAACTCGATGAAATCGGCCACCTTGACATGCCCGCCGGTGTCCTCGAAGATTACCGCGCGGATTTTTTCGGCGCCATTCACCCCGAGATAGTCCGAAAGGCCGGTTTCAAAGTCGTGATAGATTACGCCAACGGTGGTGCCTCGCAGGTGTACCCCACTCTATTTTCACAGTTGGGCGTCAACCTCGTGGCCCTCAATGCATATATTGACCCGCGCAAATTGTCGCCTCATCCCGACGAACAGGCCCAATCGATAGTACAGCTATCATCGATTGTTAAATCACTCAAGGCCGATATCGGCTTCATGCTCAACCCGGCGGCGGAGAAACTTACGGTTGTCGATGAAAACGGCAACCTGATCGACAGCCAGTTGCTGCTTCTGATTGTCACGTACCTGTTTTTGCGGACGCACAAGACCTCAAAGATCGCCGTCCCGGTGGCGGCATCGATGGGTGTCGAAGACATCGCAATGACCTATGGCGTTGAAGTGCTCCGCGTGCGCAATTCACATCTTGCGATGATGGAGGCGTATCAAAATGCCGGAGTTGATTATGTTGGCGGGACGCTGGGCGGGTTCATTTTCCCCGATTTCCAGATGGGTACCGATGCCATCATGGCGGCGGTGTACATCCTCGAAATGATGGCCAAAGAAAAAATTCGGATGGGTGAGATTCGGGGCAAGTTTGAACATTATATCCGCAAAACGGTTTCGGTCCCCTGCCCCTGGTCGAAAAAGGGCCAGGTCATGCGCAAACTGATTACCAGCACGACTGAAAAAGAGCGGCAGCTAATCGATGGCGTCAGAGTATTCGAGGAATCAGGCTGGGTTCTGGTCGCTCCGGACAATCAGACGGCGGCCTTCAATATAATGGGTGAATCAAACTCTCCCGAATCGCTGGAAAGCATGGTCGGGAAATACCGGGACCTGGTCGAGCAATCTCAGGACTAAATATCTCTAAATGCAAAGCGCCGGTTACTTATCGCGTAACCGGCGGCCTTGCAGGTAATAGGTTGGGAAGATCTATCTGCCTTTTTGGCTGCTTTTGGCATTCACTATATTATACTGGAAGCCGGCATTTATGTTTCAAAAATCCGCAAATTCCTGATTTTGCTTGATATTCAG
>CAZMWI010000110.1:0-10528 GCA_964569945.1 uncultured Ignavibacteriaceae bacterium | reverse complement strand
CGGTCAAAGAAAAACTCCCGTGGCACCGGGTCATCAACAGCCAGGGCAAAATATCACTGCCGGTCGGAAACGGCTACGAGCTGCAAAAGGCGCTTCTTGAAAGCGACGGCGTGGTTTTCGGCCTCGGGGATAAAGTCGATCTGAAAAAATATCTCTGGGGGCCTAAAGGGTGGTGAGAAATATCTGCCGTGAAAGGAATCCCGAAGGCGCAGAAAAGCTCCGGCGTTGTGCCCGGCGGGTTCTCAAACCCGCCGGGAAGCCGGTCGGTCTGAGGGCCAACCGCCCACAACGCTAGCATTGTCATCCGGTTAGATTTGACTTTAGGCACTCAATCTTTTTAATTCCAGACTATGGACAATGACGACAATCATTCGCGCGCCGCTTTGGTCTGGGCGCTGCGCAAGCACGGACAGGTCGGGCCGAGGACTTTCCGGGCTTTGATGATTCATTTCCCGACCCTCAGCTCGATATTCCGGGCCGAAGTCGAAGAAATCAGGGAAGTCTCCGGCCTCGGAGAAAAACGATCCCGCAAAATATATGAGTGCGATAAATATATCCCCGAAGCCGAGAAGTTTGTCCGCGAGCTTAAAGAACAGGGCGTTGGAATGTCGACCGCTCTCGACGATGACTATCCTACGGGATTCAATGAATTGAACGACCCGCCGCCGGTATTTTTTTACCACGGTCGCCTTCCGCGCAAAGATGAAAAACTGGTTTCTTTGATCGGCTCGCGTGACGCTACCACCGAGGGTATTGCGCGGACGGTCGAACTGGCGGGGAAGTTGGCCGAACGGTCGGTTTCAATTGTCTCCGGTCTGGCTCGGGGTATCGACAGTGCCGCGCATATCGGAGTACTAAAGGCCGGCGGCACCGGTTATGCCGTCCTCGGTTCCGGCTTCGACCATATCAGCCCCGAGGAAAACCGCACTCTGGCTGAAGAGTTGACCAAAAGCGGTGGACTGATTTCCGAATATCCGCCCCATGAAAAACAGTCGCCGGGGAGTCTGATAGAGCGCAATCGCCTGACGGTCGGTCTGTCGCAGGTTGTCGTCATCGGGGAGATCAGCGCCCAGTCCGCGGGAACCGCCGACTGTGCCGCCTTCTGTCATCAGTCCGGCAAGCTGGCCTTTATACTGGTCGACCGGGCCGATATCAGCAATGAAACCCGCAAGAAAATCGAGAAGGTCGTATCGCTGGGAGTTATTCCCATCATGCCCGATGAAGCGGTCGAAAAGATCACTCGTTCCCTGGTATAAATGGAAATGGACTCTCCCGATAGCTACCTGACCGCCGCTTCCGAGGCATTATCGGAGATAAAAATCAAGGGATCGCGGTTTATCGGGCAGATATATCTTTGCGACGATAGCAACAAAGCGCGCGAAATTCTGGACGGCATCCGCAAAAAATATTTCGATGCCACTCATAACTGCTATGCCTGGAAAGTCGGAATAGGCCGGGAGGTGCAGTTTAAGTATTCCGACGACGGTGAACCGAACGGGACGGCCGGCAGGCCGATTTACGATCAACTCGAGGGGGCCGGGTTGACCGATGTCATTATAATAGTGACGCGTTATTTCGGGGGGACCAAGCTCGGCACCGGAGGACTTACTCACGCCTATTCCGATTGTGCCGCCGAAGTTATTAAAAAAGCCGGGACCGTTGAAAAATTCATTACGGGACATTTCGATGTCAACCTCGATTTTTCAGACTATGGCCCGGTTGAGCGAGCGGTGCTGTCAGCCGGAGCGGTTATATTGCAATCCGAATTTTCCGACCGGGTCGATCTGAAACTGGAAATCCGCAAATCTCAACTGGAATTCCTCAAAGAAAAACTGGTCGATATCACATCGGGGAGAATTAAGATTGACCAAGCGCTGTGATTGTCTCGGCCTCGGGATCGCACCGGCGGATTTAATCATGCAGATAAAATCGTTTCCGAAGCCGGGCGCGAAAATTGACTGCACCGATCTGGTCGTGCAGGGCGGCGGTCCTATCCCGACCGCGCTGATTGCATTGTCACGACTCGGGTTTCGCGCGAGCCTCATAAGTGCCGTCGGTACAGACCCTTATGGACGCATGATTCTCGATGAACTAAAACGCGAAAATGTCGATATATCGCTGGTGTGTATCAAGAAGCGACAAACGGCTATTGCGGTTGGTTGGGCCGAGGAAAAAACCGGGCGGAGGACAATCTCGCTTGATTTGAACATAACCGTCACACCGCGAGACATAAAGCTCGACCGTCTGCCGCTTCCGAAATTGGTACATGTCGACGGTCGTTATCTGGAAACCTGCCTTAAATTAGCCCGCTGGGCCAAAAGGAACAACATTCCGGTAGTTTTCGATATCGGTTCGATGCGTAACGATGTATCATCGCTGTTGCCCTTAACCGATCACCTTGTCTGCGCCGCGGATTTTGCGCTGCCGTTTACTAAGTCGCGAAAAGCCAGAGAGGCACTTAATAAATTGCTAAAGCTCGGTCCGGCCACGGTCGTAATTACTTCAGGAATAAAAGGCGCCATAGGGTATGACGAATACGAAGGCTTGGTACACCAAAAAGCTTTTCGGGTGAAGGCGGTTGATACGACCGGGGCCGGGGACGCATATCACGGTGCCTACATAGCGGGCATGCTGAAAGGGTGGAACCTCAGCCGCCGCATGCAGTTTGCATCGGCCGTCGCCGCCATCAACTGCACCCGTCTGGGCGGACGGACCGGACTGCCGACATATTTTCAGGCGAGAAACTTTCTGAAGAAAAAAGGAGTGAAGTATGCCTGAGATCATTACCTGGCTGCAGGCGCTCGACAAGTCGATTTTTATGTTTATCAATCAATCGCTGGCCAATCCGGTCACGGACTTTTTGATGCCGTTTATTACGCTCGATCTACACCTTAAAATACTTTACGGATTTCTCATCGTGATGCTGCTCTGGAAAGGTGACAACCGCGTGCGCATCTCCGTAATTTTTTCGCTGATCACGATCCTTCTTTCGGACCAGATAAGCGCCGCCTGGCTAAAGCACGTGTTCGAGCGACCACGACCCTGCCATGTGATGGATGTGCATCTTCTGGTCAACTGCGGACCCGGTTTTTCGCTGCCGTCGTCGCACGCCGCCAACCTTTTCGGACAAGCCTTTCTGTATCGCTCCGTCAACCCCAAATCACAAAAATATTTAATCCCGCTGGCCATAGTCGTGGCGCTTTCCAGAGTGTTTGTGGGGGTGCACTATCCGTTTGATATCGTGGCCGGGGCGGCTATTGGTATCGTTATAGGATTTCTGGTCGGTGTTATATTCAACAAATTCTTTCCGCCTGATCGCAGGGGTAAAGAAGAAAAGTACGTAAGATTATCTGACTATAAGAAAAAATGAAAATCAAAATAGAAATACTGCAGGGCGATATTACCGCCGCCGACGGCGAAGCGATTGTCAACGCCGCCAATAACCATCTGTGGATGGGTTCCGGGGTAGCCGGGGCAATCAAACATAAAGGCGGGCAGGTAATCGAAGATGAAGCCGTCAGGAAAGGTCCGATTCCGGTCGGGCAAGCGGTGGAGACGACTGCAGGAAAGCTGCCGTTCAAGTACGTTCTCCACGCGGCCGGCATGGGGCAAGACCTGCGAACAAATGCGAATATAGTATTTGAAACCACAGTCAGTACTTTATTGCTGGCCGACCGACTGGAGTTGAAATCGGTCGCTTTCCCTGCTATCGGTACCGGAGTTGGCGGCTTATCATTGGAGTTGTGCGCCCGCACGATGAAAAAGGCCGTCGATGAAACATCGACCAGATTACAACATCTTGAAATAGTGCAATTCGTGCTGTTCGATAAGTCAGCGTTCGATATTTTCCGCAAAGAGCTGGAATAATAAATCAGTCGCGGCGGCCGGCTTTCAGATCCCCGTCGAATACCAGCGTATCCCTTTCGCTGTTGACATAAATCCCGGACAGACGCGCTCGGAAAGACGATGTCCACACGCTGTCCAAAACAATGTACCCCTCGGTGCAGCGGTACAAGCGCAGTCCTTCATCGAGATTGAACTGCCCCTCCAGACGGCAGAGCGAACGGCCCCTTAAATCGAGCGAATCTCTATCAAGCCGCAATGGAAGCCCCACCAAAACCCGGTATGACGTTTTTGATTCGACCGAGAAGACATTCCCCAGCGTTTTAATTTCGTCCCCTTTGGGGCCGACGCGCCTGGCAAAGAGAACCGTCCCGTCACCGGGTTCGATATACGACAGCTCCGGATTGTCGGTCAATACGAATCCGTGGCGATAAAAGGTGTCGGTTTCTTTGAGAAGATATCGTTTGGATTCGCTGATTTGATACAGACGCGGCTTAAGTCGATTTTTGCATGAAAAAAGTGTGAGGGAAATGAGCGCGATCAAAAGAACGGCTTTAATCCTCATATCGGCATTTCCACCATACGATATTTTTTATAGACACGGGCGCCCATCGCTTCAGCCGCCCGGTTCATGAGATCATTGGTTTCCAGTATCCACGAAAGCTCGGCCCACTTGTACCCTTTTTCCACACCTTTGCGGTAGGTTTCTACGTACAAGATGCTGTCAATACCGCGCTTCTGGAATTTCGGGACGACACCCATCGTAACCATCCGTATTCCGTCGATTTTCTTTTTCACCTTGGCATTCCAGAGCAGTTTTATCAAACCGGTCGGGAAAAGTCGGCCCTTGATATCAATCAGGACTTTGTTCATGTCCGGCAAAGCCAGGCTGAACGCCGCCGGTTCCCCATTGACCGACGCAATCAGGACGAGATCGGGATCGACCACTTCCTTCAGGTTTTTGGCCATGTGATTGAATTCGTCGTCCTTCATGGGCACAAAACCCCAGTTGTACTGCCAGGCGTCGTTGTAGATTTTATTTATCAGGCTGACTTCATCCTTGAAGTGCGACATGTTCAGCGGCCGGATCGTGATACCGAATTTTTTCTTGAGTTTATCGACGAGGTTTACATGGCGCTCGCTGAGAGGTTGCTCATCGGTTAACAGGTAGGCATAAAAGTCCATGACTTTTTTGAGGCCGAATTTTTCCGCGAACTTGGGAAGATACGGCGGGTTATAAGTCATCATTATCACCGGCGGGCTGTCGAAACCTTCGATCAAAAATCCGATCTCGTGGTTGGTCGAAAAACTGGCCGGGCCGCGCATGGCCGTCACGCCTTCGGATTTAAGCGTAATCATGGCAACTTTTAAAAGTGCCCGGGCAACTTCGAAGTCATCGATCGTATCAAAAAACCCGAAGAATCCGATGTTCTCGGCGTGATATTCGTTGTGATTGAAATTTATGCAGGTGGCGATGCGTCCGACAAACTCTCCGTCCTGCCTTGCCAGAAAAAGCTTGGTTTTGGCCGTACGGTAAAACGGGTTTTTTTCTTTGTCGAAAAATTCTTTGCGTTCTGACAGAAGCGGCGCCACCCAGTTGGAATCGTCCCGGTACAACTTCCAGGGCAGTTTTATAAATCGCTCCAAAAGTTTAGGAGATTCAACCTCGATAACTTCTACTGAACCGGCCATAATAAGATTATATGACGCCCAACTTCTTGCCGACTTTCTCGAAAACTTCCAAAACACGGTCGAGCTGTTTGTCGGTGTGGGTCGCGGTGTACGACGTTCTCATCAGTGCCTGTCCCGGTGCAACAGCGGGGGATATGACCGGGTTGGCGAAAACGCCGTTATCGTACAGCTCTTTCCAGAACCGGAAACAGTCGAGATCGTCGCCGATCACGATCGGGACAACCGGCGTTTCCGAGGTGCCCGTGTTGAACCCGAGGGCTTTGAATTCCCGGAGCATCCGGCGGGCGTTTTTCCAAAGGTTTTCCCGACGCTCCGGTTCGGTGCGGATAATTTCCAGCGCTTTTATGACGGCCGCCGTGGCCGAGGGGGGAATCGACGCCGAAAAGATCAATTCGCGCGATATATGCTTAATGTAATTTATTACCCGTTCTTCGGCGACAATGAAGCCGCCCAGCGATGCAAACGATTTGGAAAACGTACCCATCGTGATATCGACCTGATCATCCAGTCCGAAATGAGAGGCGGTCCCGCGACCGTTTTCGCCCAGCACCCCGACCGAATGAGCGTCATCGATCATCACCCGGCAGCCATACTTCTGCGCCACCTTGACCAATTCAGGAAGCTTTATAATGTCGCCTTCCATCGAGAACACACCGTCGGCGACAATCAATACTCCGCCCTTGCCGTTGGTTTCCCGGACATTCTTGACCACGCGTTCGAGGTCTTCCATGTCGTTGTGCGCGAACTTGACCAGTTTGCCGAACGATAACCGGCAGCCATCGACTATCGAGGCGTGGTTGGAGCGGTCGGCGACAATGGTGTCGCCTTTGCCGACCAGGCAGGAAATAGTGCCGAGGTTGGTTTGGAAACCGGTCGAATAAACCAGTGCCGCCTTGCGGCCGCCGTAATAATCCGCCAGCTCCGCTTCCAGTCGTGTGTGAAGCTCCAAAGTTCCATTAAGAAAACGCGAACCGGTGCATCCCGATCCGTACTTAAGCGCCGCGTCGGCGGCAGCTTCCTTGACGCGCCGGTCATTGGTCAGGCCCATGTAATTATTAGAGCCGATCATGATCAGCTTCTTGCCGTTGATGACTACCTCATCGCCGGGAGGCGACGAAATCGGATTGAAGTACGGATAAATTCCCAGGGCCTTAACTTCGTCGGCGCGAGTAAAACTGTAACATTTTTCGAACAGGTCTGACATATCTACCAGGGTGTTCTCCTGTGTTTCCAAGCTGGAAATCCTCTCTTTTTCGATTGCAAAAACAAAACGTACTTTAAACTTCGGGCGATGTCAAGCAAAATGATTTGTCGAAAAAGCCTTAAATATACGGGCTTACGCAATTTATGCCGGCCCTTTTTCAAGTACCAGGATATGCGCCGGTGACTCTCGGCCGGGCCGTTCTGACTTAATCCTCTCAGCCAGTTTCCAACCAGTCCCCGATACTATTTGTATGGCTTCCTTTTTTGATACGAATAAATAATCGAACCACGGCGTCGCGGACTTTTTATATCTCACACGTAACCTTACCTGGCCGCTCATTCGCCCCCTGCTTTGATTGCGGCGATGATATTCTTTATGCATTTTTTCAGTGGTATCGTACGGGTCAAGACTTTCAGCAAGAATGCGCGCGTTATCGTTTGTCATATTATAGAATTTTTTAAGAAGCCAGCGGGCTCGTTTAAAATTCCCGAACAAGCCGAAGTTGTTTCCAAACATGACGATCGTGTCAAACTGCCCCAGTGATTTCGAAACCTGGGTTATCGATAAAACTCTGGCGTCTTTAACACCCCGTTTTTTACATACCTTTATGGCCAGCGGTGAAAGGTCAATTCCGGTAACCCGGTGCCCTTTGCTTTGCAGGTAAAGGGAAACCCGTCCGGCTCCGCAGCCAATATCCAGAACCCGCCCCATGACCAACGCGGCGGCCTTTTTTTCCAGTGTTGGCCAGTTGGGGAATTCATCAAAATAGATGGCTGGTCCAAAACCGACAGTTATAAGTCCGTCGTCGCGTTCCACAATTTCATTTTGATCGGATCGGCGCTCGAAATATTCGAGTATTCCCAGGCCGAAAGCATCCTGTTTGATAGTCAGCATGGCTTTCTCCGTTAAGATATTTTATATTCAGGATTTGTTGAATGCTGCACAACGGCTATTATTAACTTCCAAAACATTGAAATTTCTATCTTTTTATTAAGTTTTCAAATGGTTTTGGCAACGATACCCATGGTATTGAAACCAGCCTTTCGCCCGTTGCTTCTCCATTGAAGATTACAAAATCGGTCGCAATACCGTTAATTTCAACGTTTACGGGATCGGCTGATTCGATTTTAAAAGTGATGCCGGACAGATCATTCTCATCGGGAACATAACAGCCTTCAACCTTGTTGGCGATGCTGTCAATAGAAATGATCAAGGAATCATTCCTTGAATAACTATGCCAATAAAGGTACTTTTGGTGAATATAATAATTCAACAGCTTCGATGTTGTGGTAACCAGAAGCTGTTTCGACTCATTCATTTTCTTTACATATTTCAGCGCCCGGCAAGTCTTATTGCTTAAGTATGGCGGCCCATCGTTTTTCCCCAGATGGGTATAAAAAACCAAATAGCCCTCGTTTCCGATCAATTCGTCTATTTGACCGGGGCCAAGCTGATTAATAAAATACCGTTCGGTTGTCTCAGAATATTTGCCCCACTCGTTGATATATCTGACAAAGTCGAAAATGACAGTGGAGTCATCGAGCGTAAATTCATGAACCAGCTCATTATCGTTGACATAGTCCTGGTCCGAATATCGCCAGTCTTGAATTGACTCATAAATATTCTTAAGCCAATTTATTATAGAAAAATTACCGCTTTGACCGATGCAATGAGTAACCTGCCCCCGCCATAAGAATTTTATTCCCAAAGATCGGGTAATATCCATATTATAATATGGCGATTCGCGATTGTCTCCAAGTTGATTGTGGGCCGGTCCGATATTCTGAAGATCGCCTGTTGTCCCATGATTTATATAAACGTCCACTGACAACGATTCCTGTTTGAAAAGTTCTGCGGCCCGGAGCGCCAGCCGGCGATTAAAAGTCCCGTCGCCAAAATGCCCGTATGAATGAAGGCAGTCAAGATATCCGTAGCGCACCATGTTCAACAAAATATCAGCGTGATCATCGAGTGTGTCGGATACTCCCTTATATATCGATAAGCCGCCGTCAATCGGTCCGACGTATTCACCGCGTGTTTTTCTGTCATTACAAAATCCCAAATAGCTGTTGAAAAACCAGAATGAATTACCGACTTCCAAATTTAACTCGTGGCCCAAAGCCGATGAATCATTGCCATCCAAATATGACTGAATTCCAAGCAATTCTTCTATGTTTGAGGTTTCATCAATATCGGAGCAAATAGCCAATGCGGCACGATAAGGGTATGGAAATCGCCGCAAAGTAACATTATCCGAATTCGTGCAGGATATAAACAGCCCCATATATGAGATAGTCAAAAGACTTAAAAAAATTCCGGCGCGCTTTAAAAATAAATTTAATTTCATATGCTCTATTGTTTCAAAGAGTTAGGCGTTAATAATAGCCAATATCAGTGCGAAAGCAAACTGTAATATATAAAAATGTTAAAAAATTGAAACAAATGTTAAATAAATGAATATTATATATTGACAATATTAATTATTGGCTATATATTAAATTAATAATATTAATATTGGAGGCACAAATGGTCAACGAAATTAATATTAATCTTAAAAGCCCGGTCTTGGAGATATTAAACTGCCTCGACCAAGGCAAAGTCTCTTTCGAGCAAGCTGTCGGGGCCATCAGGTGCGGCGAGGCTTGTATGCCAGGTGAAATCCGGGAAATCCCGAGAGCAGGAAAAACGCTGCCGGAAGCGCTGCACATGGACCTTGGAAACCTGACACCGTACCTATAAAGCCGGAGGGAATATATGTCAAAACCGTGGCAGGAACTAATGACAATAACGCGGGGCCGCCGGATTGCAGTTGAACGGGTGCGCCTGACGGATACCGACATAGCCATCGAGGGATCTTTTGATCTTCCCGAACTGGCCCGGCTAGACCACGATGACCAGACTTTTATCGCGGCCTTCGTGAAATGTCATGGATCGATCAAACAGATGGAAAAATATTTCGGCATCAGTTATCCGACCGTAAAAAGCCGGTTGAATCGAGTCGGCGAGAAACTCGACTTTGTCGAAATAGACGTAGAGAAAAATATCAACAGCGATATTCTCGACCGTCTGGAACGCGGCGAGATATCTTTCGATGATGCCATGAAGCAGCTGGAAGAAGGAGAATAGCAATGAGTGAAGAAAGACGCAAAATCCTGGATATGCTCTCGTCGGGCAAGATAAATGTCGAGCAGGCGGAGAAGTTGCTGAATGCTGTCGGCGAAGCCGAAAGTGACAGTCACCGGGTCAAGAAAGTGATCTTTGCCAAATCCAAAGATGACGATGATGACTCCTGCGATGATTCCGAAAACACCGGTGCACCGAAATGTTTGCGGATCCTCGTCAATTCGCCGGGAAAAGACGGGCGCCCGCCGGAGCAGGTTAACATCCGCATACCGCTGGGAATTATCAAGGCCGGGATGAAGTTGGGTTCGGTTATTCCCGCCAGCGCTAAAGACAAGATCAGTCAGAAGCTTGGAGAAAAAGGCATCGACCTCGACTTTAACAATCTCGACAGCAATGCCCTGGGTGAGATGATAATGGCTATGAAAGACATGAAGATCGTTGTCAACGACGCCGACGGCGAGCAGGTCCGAATTTCGACCGAGTAGTAGGTCAGAAGCCCTGCGCTCCTGACTTCTTTCCTGACGCCGGAGAAATGTCATCCAGGGCTTGATCCCGGATCCATCTTTTATGCTCGCAAACGCTCGGGCACATGTGGACAGGCCTTCTGATCTTTTGAAGGATGTGTCGCGCACGATATCCGTCGGGTTTTTCGTCCCTCAAAGCGGG
>CAZMWI010000109.1:0-10568 GCA_964569945.1 uncultured Ignavibacteriaceae bacterium | reverse complement strand
CGAGAGTGCCGTCGGTAACGGGCATCGATGATTGCACAATCTGTTGCCACGAATCCGGGTTCGGTCCGGCTCCGTACTCGAGGACATAATTTACAAAATCTGAGCCGTCGGCGATGCCGTAGATGGGCGCGCTGCCGGAGATGATTTCATTATGATCCGGGCCGGCAATTTTCGCCCGCAGATTGGGCAGCTGCTGACGGGCATCGTTGTAATTGACACGCCCGTAACCGCTGTACTTGTCCCATCCGGGATAATTGCCGGAATCGAACGGTTGTACGATATCGAAGGCGGAAGCGACCAGAGCCGATTTCGCAGTGGTTTCGGTCAGGCCCGGTGCTTCGGCCAAAAGCCCGGCAATCGTTCCGGCCACCACCGGGCAGGCCATACTGGTGCCGTCGGCCAGATAATAATCGGTGTCGATAATGTGCACGTTCGGTTCACAACTGGAGTACATATCACTACCACCGGCTCTCAAAGACAAAATCGATACCCCGGGCGCGACAAAATCCAGGAAGGAGCCGTACGTCGAAAACGCCGCCACCAAATCGGTGCTGGTCGAAGCGCCGACCGTTATAACGCCCGGTGTAGCGGCCGGATAGTTGGATCGCTCGATCCCGTCGTTACCGCTGGCGGCGCAGCAAATGACGCCTTTGGAGCGGGCGTAGGCGAGGGCATCATCCAAAACCGGCACCGGCCAGGGATAACCGAAACTCATGCTGATGATATCGGCGCCGTTGTCGGCGGCGTAAATTGCAGCCCGGGCGGCGGACGATGACAGCAGGACCGGATAAAATTTAAGCGGCATTATGCGGCAGTCATCGGCGATTCCGGCGATGCCGACAACGTTGTCAGTTGTGGCTCCGATAATCCCGGCACAGTGGGTGCCGTGACCGAAGGTATCAGTCGGATCGTTGTCCTCGACCGGCGGAACCATACCCGCTCCGGAAAAATCCCAGCCGTTAATGTCGTCTATGTAACCGTTGTGATCGTCGTCGATGCCGTTAAATGGGATTTCATCGGAGTTTATCCAGATTTTTCCCGTCAGGTCGGGATGGTCCATATCGACCCCGGTGTCTATTACGCCGACCACCACGGTGACTGTATTCGTCGGGGGATCGGACAGGACTTCGTCGGCGTCTATGTCGGCATCGGCCGTACCGTTAGCGGTGGATTGTACGTCGTTGTTGCACCCCTCCTGGCCTTCGACCGCATAGTACGACTGGCCGGTATTGTGCAAATACCATTGCTGCGCATAAAGCGGATCATCGGGGGTATCGTACAACTGCGCCCCATAATCGATTTGTGCGTAGGAAACTTCATCGAGAGACCGCACCGACGCCATAAATTCCGCCGCACTGCCGGGATTGGGGAAATCCAGGATCATTATATTGTCAAGACCGCCGTGCGAAGCGAGTGTGTTTGTTCCTTTGCACAGCGACTGCATGTTCGATATTTCGTACGCATTAAGAACCGAATCGACAGCCGGAACCCCGAGAGCTGGTTTGCCGGACTTGCTTAATTGCGGGGTTATTTTCAGAGAAGGGTTGATTTTTATTATGATACGCTCGGGATGATCCGTCGCACCGGGCTTGGTATCGACAAGATTAACCGCTCCGGCGGACGCAAAAGCCCATAACAAAACTATCAATATCACGATTGGGCGTAATTTTATAACTGTCATTTTTTTAAGCCCCTTCTAAGGGCGAGTAGGTCATAAGACTATCTCCGCACAATCACAATATATGGCCAAATCGAAATACGTCAACGAATTAAACCCGGTCGGGCTTTTAATAGCCCCGGGCGAAATCGACATTGGATTTTAAATATTCGAGCCACCAGCCGACGCCTTTGTCGCTGACAAGCCGCTTCACCCGGCGGAATCCATCGCCGTAAATCGGGTCGGGATTGGTCAGAAGGTTGCCGAGTTCGAATTCGGCCATGCTGCCGTAGCTCTGGTTAAGAATAATAAACGAAGCATAGTTGCAGCTGCCCTCCGAAAGGGCCAGCGATAGTTTTTTCGACGCATTGGTGTAAAGCCAGACGTGCATAAGCTCGTGGGCGATGATTTCGGTGAACACGATACGGGGCATGCCCTTTAGAATGAAAATCTCGAAATCGCGAACGATGCAGACGCCGTCGATGGTCTGCTCGGTGTATTTAGTCAGACCGCTTTCGTCGGAGTGGCCGGTCCATGAAATATGCCGGAGTCCGTCGCGGTCGGTAAGCGTGAGTTTGATCGCTTCGTTTTCGATATTGATTCCGGCCAATTTGAGTTTTTCTTTGACCGATTTCATGATCCGTCTCGCGGTCGTGATATCGCCGACGGCATCGGCCAGGCAGTACCCGCAGACATAACGACCGTCGGAATAGACGGTCCCGCCCCGGCTGGTTCTTTCCGATATCAGCCTCCCGCAATACTGGCAGGCCGGGACTGAACGTTCGTGCTCTTTATGGTACTTATTGCCCCAGCTGTCGACGACGTATTCACCCTTGATTGTCTGCCCACAGAGATCGCAGCGCAGGGCGATGTGATTTTGATAGCAGTCGGAGTGATAGTTTTTCCCGTTGGACTGTACATATCGCCCGGTGATGTCTTTTTTGCAGTAATCGCATTTGAGCTGACCGGCCAGCGATACTCCGAAAAATGAAATACTCAAAAGCGCCACAGCCAAAATAATGGCCGTCAATAATATCTTATATGATTTCATTGTCATAAATTTATCTGTCATAAAGGCTTTTATAAATTAATCGGCCTCTATTGATGTCGAAATTAGCAGGTTAATCATATTGCCCATAAATAGCGATTTTTCCACTGAGTCACATAAATTTCGTTCAAAAAATCGAATAATCGTATATATTACATTAATGGCAGAAACCATCAAAACCCCCGCAGAACGGGCCATCCTGGTCGGGCTGGCCCGCAGGTCTCTCGACCGCACGGGCGTCGAAGAATCCATCGCCGAGCTTAAAGAACTGACCCTTTCCGCCGGAGCTGCGGTGGATTATACTTTCATCCAGACCCGGGCTATCGACCCCAAGTTTTATATAGGCAAGGGCATGGTGGAGCAAGTTAACGAGGCGGTTGCGTCCAATGGGACCAACCTGGTGATTTTCGATGATCCATTGTCTCCGGCCCAACAGCGAAATCTTGAAAACGTCTTCGAGATCAAGGTCATCGATCGCTCGATGTTGATTTTAAATATTTTCGCCCAGCACGCCCGTACCGCCGCCGCCAAGTTACAGGTGGAACTGGCCCAGTTGGAATACATGCTGCCGCGCCTGACCGGCTTCTGGAGCCATTTTTCTCGTCAGCACGGCGGGATCGGGACGCGCGGTCCGGGTGAAACTCAGCTCGAGACGGACCGTCGGCAGGTCCGCACCAAGATTGCGTCTCTAAAAAAGAAAATCGCGAAGCTTTCAACCCAGCGGGAAATCCAGCGTAAAAGCCGGCAAAGCCTGTTTAAGGTCTCTTTGATAGGATATACCAATGCCGGGAAATCAACACTTTTCAACAAGCTGACACGGTCCAATGTATCGACCGCCAATCAGCTGTTTACGACCCTCGACTCGACTTCAAGGGTCATGTCGCAGGGCTATCCTGACCGGATAATTTTCACCGATACGGTTGGGTTTATCAAAAAACTGCCGACCCAGCTGGTTGAATCATTTAAATCGACTCTTGAAGAAGTCACTTATGCCGACCTGCTTCTGCATGTTATTGATTTTTCCGATCTCAATTGCGAGGAAAAAATCCGCCAGACAAAAGTCGTTCTGGATGAAATCGGGGCCGGAAATATAGAAAAGCTGTTGATATACAATAAAATAGACCAGGTCGAAGACCGCCTACCCGTCTCCGGTGACTCCAACCGGACTTTTTTGATCTCAGCCCTCCACGAAACCGGTCTGGACGGGCTTAAAGAGGAATTAACTCTGAGATTAAAGCGCTTTGGGGCATATAAGTTTAAAGTCTCCTGATTTTTTACCGATTAACATTAGTATAGAGCCTGAAGGATTATTATGGCAAAAACAATTTTGATAGTCGATGACAACCCGAACATGTCCAGCCTCCTTGTGGAAATGCTGGAAGTTTTTGATTATCAGGCGGTTCGCGCGGATGACGGGGTCGATGCCCTGACAAAGATAAACGACAGCGAAGTCGCGATGGTCATTACCGATATGCGTATGCCGCGTATGACCGGCCTTGAGCTATTACAGGCCGTCAAAGAAAAGCGCCCCGAGCTGCCGGTTGTGCTTATTTCAGGGTATTCGGTCGACGACGTCGATTCCGATATTGTCCGCGATAAGGCCGATGGCTTTTTGAACAAGCCGTTTATGATGTCCGATATCGAGAAGCTTCTCGGCGATCTTCTTTAATTTTCTTCCAGACTAACTTATTGTCAAATCTGCTTTATGCCGCTATAATTGTGCGTGTACGATAACGACGACAATCCCGCGCCGTTGCCGATCGACGGCACTCTTGACCTGCATACGTTCTCGCCTAAAGACGTCAGGCAATTGGTGCCGGACTATATCGAAGAGTGTCTTCGCAGAAAGATATTTCATCTGAGAATTGTGCACGGTAAAGGCACCGGAGTGTTAAGAGCGATAGTGCAGTCAATTTTGGAAAAACACCCGGCCGTGAGTTGGTACCGCCACGAATCATCAGGTGGTTCCTGGGGCGCGACGGTGGTCGATTTAAAACAGAAATCTGACCAGGATAGCCTGCAATAGCCAGTGCGTTCCTCGCTTGCGGATCGTGTCTATCTTCGCAACAACTTGAAAAATCTGACGTAATTTGTTATAATGAATTAACCTCAGTTATCCCGCATTGATTGGTTCGTGATTTCAGGGTTAATTTGTGCCCTGAGAGGACAGGTATGGAATATACGCGTGAAAAACTGGAATCGGAAGCCGGATCGATTTTTCGTATCGCCGGAGCTACGCATAGTTTCGAGGTGGCTCGTGAGCGGTTGTTCCTTAGGGCATCGCGCTACCAGTTCGATTTTTATTCCGGCGACATAGAGCCAAGCGTACGAAACATCGTCCGAGTTCGCGATTGTGTCAAAGTATTCAGGACAATTCTCACGCCTAAGGCTGACAAACTATCCGGGTTCAGTGTCGCCAAAGCCCTGTTCGACCTGGCGCGGGGAAAAAACCGCACCGATCTACAGCCCGGCTTTTATGCCGAATTGATGTATTTGATTATGGGCATGCAGGGACGCGGACCGGGGGCCTCACCGGCCGACTATCCCACGACCGAAACGGACACACCCAGAGAAGAAGCGCTGATGCGCTCGCGCGAACTGGATAAAATATGGGAACGCGTTGAAAAACGAATGGCCCGTTATGCACACGGTCTGCAATCCGATATAATCGAGCGGCGCAAGCGGAACCGCAAACGAATTATAAACGCGCTCGGCGCTTCTGAGTCAGATTGGTACGACTGGCGCTGGCAGTTCAAAAAAGTCGTCAAAGAATTGAAAGTCCTTGAAAAGCTGGTTCCTCTGACCAAAGAGGAGAAAGAAAATATCTCCAGAGCCCGTGAGGCTCGTTTGCCGTTTGGGGTGACGCCGTACTATCTGTCGCTTATGGATAATAAAAAACGCTCCGGCGATATGGCTATCCGTGCGCAGGTTTTTCCGCCCGCCAATTATGTCGAATTCATGAAAGCCCACCGTAATGACCGCGAATGTACTTTTGATTTCATGCTGGAAAGCCAGACTTCGCCGGTCGACCTGGTTACGAGGCGCTATCCCGGTATAGCGATTCTAAAGCCATACAACACCTGCCCCCAAATTTGTGTGTACTGTCAGCGCAACTGGGAAATCGACAGCGCCATGACACCCCGCGCGCTGGCGTCATCGAAAAAAATAGAGGAAGCCTTGGATTGGGTCGCGGACCATCCGGCCATACACGAACTTCTTATAACCGGCGGCGACCCCTTCGCGCTCAATGATCGGACCATCAACGCCCTGCTGGAACGGGTTTCTAAAATCAAGTCGATCAAACACATCCGCATCGGGTCGCGGACACCGGTGACGGTCCCGATGCGCCTTACGGATCAACTGATCGACATCCTGAAAAAGTACATCAAGCCCGGACAGCGCAGTATTTCGCTGGTGACGCACGTCGAACACCCGTACGAAATCACTCCAGACACCGCCGAGGCTGTGGCCAAATGCCGGGCAGCGGGGATACCGGTTTATAACCAACAGGTATTCACCTTCTATAATTCGCGGAGGTTCGAATCGGCGCTGTTGAGACAGATTTTGCGGCGGATCGGAGTCGACCCGTACTATTTGTTCAACTGCAAAGGCAAACACGAGACGGCCAATTATATAGTCCCGATCGCCCGGCTGTTGCAGGAAGTGAACGAAGAAGCGCGTCTTCTGCCGGGTCTTAGCCGGACCGATGAGCCTGTTTACAATGTCCCCGGCCTCGGTAAAAACTACCTGCGCTCGTCGCAGCATCATGACGTCATATCGATTCTGCCCGACGGTTCGCGGGTTTATGAATTTCATCCCTGGGAACCGAAGGCGGCCGGATTTAAGAATTACGTAGGCATCGACGTGCCGGTTCTTTTGTATTTGCAGCGCCTTAAACAAATCGGTGAGGATATATCCGAATATGAAACGATCTGGTATTATTATTAATTCGCCTTGGATATTTACTAATTCAGACCGTTTGATTATATATGAAATCTGGTAGTGAAATTTAACTAATCTGATGCATAAAGGACGTGTGTCTATGAAAAAAGTGAAAGTACTGCTGGTTCTTCTGGCCGCACTGGCGGCGACCAGCGTGGTTGGCTCGGGCGATTATCTGGAAAGCCTGAAACCGGACCAGGAAGTCAACGGCTTTGTGGTCAAGAACCTGTATGTTACGGGTTCGGACCGGGCCATGGGGGCGCGGTTCATATCCAAGGATTATGGATTCATAATCGACCTGCTGCAGATCCAGTCGGTGCCGCAAGCGTTTTTCTGGGTGAAAACGCCCCCCACGACCAGCATGGGCAGACCGCACACCTGCGAACACCTGCTGCTGGGAAAAGGCAATCGCGGGCGCTATGTTTCGACGCTGGAGAATATGTCGCTCGGACGGAGCACGGCTTATACGTCGCAGGTAAGAACCGTTTATCATTTCCACGCCAAAGCCGGTCCGGAATCTTTCTACAATATTTTCGAGGCCAAGCTGATGGCCTTCCTCCACCCGGATTTCACCGATGAAGAAATCCGCCGCGAGGTCTGCCATATCGGCGTCAATGAAGATCCCGAGACGGGCAAATTGTCGCTCGATGAAAAAGGCACGGTTTATACCGAGATGGTAACATACTACGAAAAACCGTGGAAGTACTATTTTGACCCGCTCGACAGTATGGTGTACGGTGTCGGTCATGAAATCTACAACAGTTCCGGCGGTGAACCGTCGGCCATACGCAAGATGGTTCCGGCCGACATGTGGAAATTTATCGCCGAGCATTATCATCTGGCCAACATGGGCGTGATCGTCTCCATCCCGGACAATATGCCGGTCGCGGATTTTCTCTCGCGCATGAACGAAATTCTGAAACGCTGCCAGAAAGAGCCGACCCACAGCGATTATGTCGGCATCGACAGCTACCCGACGTCGCCGATTCATGAAGCTCCCGAAGGCTCGATGGTGCTTGTGAACTACCCGTCCCAAAGCGACGAAGACAAAGGTCGTCTGTACTATGCCTGGCCGGCGCAGTTGAAGCTGGATGGGCTGAACGAAACCATGGCCAGTCTGTTTTTGTCGGTTTTCGGTGACGGGTCGACGTCAAACCTGTACAAACTGCTGGTCAATTCCGAAACCCGCAAAACCGATATCGGCGCCAATTCCGTCTGGACCTGGCTGACCGAATATCCGGGAGAGCCGCTCTTTATCGGAGTCGAGGGAATCGATAATGCCAATGTTACCAAGCCGATTCTCGACAGCATCCGCACCATGATCCTCGGTGAGCTTCAGAGGATACACGATTTCCCGGACAATTCTCCGGAGCTGGCCGAGTTCAATAAAGAAGTTAAATCACACGTGGTGCAGAGCCGTAAACAAACTGAGGACAATCTTAATTCCCCGCCGATGTTCGGTTTCCGCAGCGGCCCGGCCGGCGCCTGGCTGGGGATCATGCAGTCGCTGGAAAAAGAAACAGGTTTCCGAAAATCGCTGGTATCGAAAGAGCATTTCGATTATGCCGACAGCATGCTGGCGACCGGTAAGAATTTCTGGCGCGATTATATCGATCAATGGAAATGGCTGACGGTTAAACCGTACGCCGTCGGGGCCTCACCGAGCAGCGAGATATTGGCCGCTACGGCCGAAGCCAAGAAAGAACGTATCGAAGGTTACGTCAAAGATTTCGAGAAAAAGTACGGTACCGACGATGAACAGACCGCGCTTGCGGATTACAAAGCCGAATTCGATTCGACCACGGCGGAACTGGATAAAATTGCCGCCAGGCAGGATCTTCCCGGCTTCACCGATAACCCGCCGCTGACGTACGATGATAATCTCAAGTACGACGTGCTCGATCTGACCGGCAAAGTTCCGATGGTTGCGTCGACTTTCGAAAACATGAACTCCGCGACGGTGGGCCTGGCGCTGCGTCTCGACGTCGTTCCGGAAGACAAGATGGTGTATTTAAGCGCTCTGCCGGGGCTTTTGACCGAGATCGGTGTCGTCGAAGACGGTAAACCGGTTAAGTACGAAGAGATGGAAGACCGTCTGCGCAACGAAGTTATTTCTTTCGGGGCCGGATTCGATCAAAACGCCATGACCGGGAGGTACGAACTGACCATGACCGGGAAAGGCGGAAATCTCGGTGAAGTCAAGAATGTACTGCACTGGATGAAAACGACTCTGAACTCGCCGTACCTGAGCGTGGAGAACCTTCCGCGTATCCACGACTATCTCGATCAAAGCGAAAACAACAATCGGAATCGGACTAAATCGTACGAAGAGTACTGGGTCGATGAAATTTCCGCCGCCTATCGTTATCAGAACAATCCGATCATGCTGGCGACCGGCAACTTCCTGACGCGGGCTTTCAATATCCAGCGCATCCGTTGTCTTCTGACCGATCCGGGCGACCCGGCGCAAACGGCCGAGTGGAACGGCTTCATGGATGCCCTGTCGGAGTACGGTAAGGTTAAGGATCGCGAAGCGATTCTCGGTGTGCTCGACCACCTGGCCGACGGCAGTTCGGGGACCGATACGTTTGCCATCGAGCCGATGTTCGAAAAGCTCTCTGACAAGTCCAAAGAGAACGTCGTTTTTGCGGCGAAATCCATTCGGACCTGCCTGGCTGATATCCCCGATGAAAACCTTGCCGGAGACTGGGTCTTCTTGTGCAAGACGATAAAGGATGATATCGCCGTCCCGCCGCAGAAAGCGATAGATGATATCAAAGGAGTCATCGCCCTTATAACGCACGCCGACAATGCCAGAATGTACATGATATCGAACTCGACCGACCGCAAAGCGGCGATGGACGATATCAATACTTTCGCGTCGAGCCTGAGCACCGCACCGTCGGTGCGTCAGAACTATGCAGATAAGCTGCCCATCATAGATCGACTCAAAAGCCGTCAGCCCGACGCCGACAAACCGTCGTATGCCGGTCTTGTCTTTGACGGCACCAACAACGGTGTTTTGATGGGGTCGGCGAAGTACGCCGATATGTACGATACCAGCGACGATGCCATACTGAACCGTATGGCCGGAGAGCTGTTCACCGGCGGGGCGTCGCATTCGCTCTTCATGCGCACATGGGGTGCGGGGCTGGCGTACAGTAACGGTTACGGTATCGGGGCTTCTGGCCGGATGTCGTACTATGCCGAGCGCTGTCCCGATATCGCGGAGACCATGCGGTTCGTGGTCGGGGTTGTCAAAGAGAACGACACCGATTCGAGCATGGACGATTATTGTGTGGCGCAGATGTTCCAGGCCAGCCGGGCGGCGTCGAAGTATGAATCGCGAGGAATACAAATGGCGTCCGACCTGGCCGACGGCATCACGCCCGAGCGTATTGCGACGTACAACAAGAAAGTATTAAAGTTGCGGCAGCGTCCCTATCTGTACGATGAAATCCAGAACCGGCTTGAGAATGTGTACGGTCATATTCTGGTCGGCTACGGGAAACCTCTCAAGGATATGGACGACGGCACGATGTTCATAATCGGTCCGGAAGCACAGTTCAAGTCATTTGAGGATTACGTCAGTTCGGTCGAGGGCCCGCGCCCGATATACCGTCTGTACCCCCGCGACTTCTGGATGACCATATAGCGGATGACGATATAACAGATGACGATTTAGCGTTCGTCTTAGAATAGATTCTCGATACAACCCGGCGAGCATTGCCCCGCCGGGTTTTTATGTGGGCGTAGACAAAACGCCACAACTTGAACTGGGATTTACAACGGCGTCAGGAACCCTTTCCTGACGCTCTTAGGACAAAGCAAGAATGCTGTCGGGAAGGGATTCCCGACAGCGGCAGTTAATGCGATCATTTTGTACGTTGTGATCGGCGGGTCCTCAGACCCGCCGCCGAC
>CAZMWI010000108.1:3831-10744 GCA_964569945.1 uncultured Ignavibacteriaceae bacterium | reverse complement strand
GTTACACGTTCAAAACCGACAAGTCCGGCCGCTGGGCGCTGATATCCCCGCCCGATCTGTTGCTCCCGGCTGAAATCCTGTTCGGCCTTAAAACAAAAATCATGGCCAAAAACGTCTTTGCCTTCAAGATGGTGCAGTCGACTAATACTGTCGCTTCGCAGTTGGCTGTCAACGGTGTCGCCGAGGGCACCCTCGTCGCCGCCGAATACCAGTTCGGTGGTCGCGGACGGCGCGGACGCGTCTGGCAGTCGCCCGAAAAAATGGGGATATATCTATCGCTCATTCTGAGACCATCCATTCACCCCAACCGCGCACCGGGCATTTCACTGATTACCGCCGTCGTGCTGGCCGAAACCATCCTGGAATACGAGGGCATCGACGTCAAAATCAAATGGCCCAACGACGTCCTTATCTCCGGCAAAAAGACCGCCGGCATCCTGACCGAACTCTCCGGTGAGCCTGACCGCACCGATTTCGTCATTGTCGGCGTGGGGGTGAATGTCAACCAGAGACCGGTCGATTTCCCCGAGGAACTGCGCGGGCTGGCCACCTCGGTTCGGATCGGCCTCAAAGAAAAAATCTCCCGGACCGATTTCATGAGGCGGTTTCTGACCCGTTTCGAAAGAGACTATATCGTCTTTAAGAAGAAGGGGCTCAAGGCCTTCCATAAAAGGATACTACAGTATTCTTACCTTATAAATCGTGAAATTCAGTTAAAATCCGGACGCAAACGAGTCACCGGCGTCGTAAAAGATATAGACGAAGAAGGCAGACTGGTCCTGGAAACCAAAGACGGTCTGCAGAAATTTTACGCCGGCGAAGCGACTCTTCACCGATGATTAAAATCGGCCATATGTGAAAATATTCACTTGCCTATTTCGCCCGGATGTATATATTAAATGGACAATTTTGATACTTGTTTGAGAGGTTTAAATGTATTCGGATAAAGTCATAGAACACTTTCAGAATCCGAGAAACGTCGGTGAAATCGACTCGGCCAGCGGGATCGGGACCGTCGGTAATCCGTCGTGCGGCGATATCATGACCATGTATATAAAAGTCGAGAACGATATTATTACCGATATCCGGTTCAAAACGTTCGGCTGCGGAGCGGCCATCGCCACCAGTTCCATCACGACCGAAATGGTCAAAGGCAAAACCATCGAAGAAGCCGAAAAGCTGACCCGGGGCGAAGTGGCCGACGCTCTCGGTGGTCTCCCGCCGATCAAAATGCACTGCTCGAACTTGGCGACCGACGCCCTCCGTGCGGCCATCGAGGACTATCGAAAAAAACAGAGTAAGGCATAGTGACACAAAAAATTATTATCGGCCTGATGCTGGCGCTTGTCGTCCTGACCGGCGGCTGTGTGGAACGTCGCGAACGCGCCACCAAAATCAACCCCTCGGAATATTTCCCGCTCAACGAGGGCGACCGTTATATCTATTCCGGTGTGGCCGGGGAAATCAAAGTGACTCGCCAGATCGACAGCCTTTTCACCCGGACCTATTATGATTCCACGGGCAAGGTCATGACCTGGGAAGATTTCAGCCGCGATGAAAAGGGCGTCTACTGGAACAACATGGTCCTGGCCGATAAGAAGCTGCAGGTTAATTTCTTCCCGCGCCTGGTATTCGCCCCCTGGTCGAATATCGTCGGCGATACGCTCCTGATTCCAGCCGTCGAAATAAGAAGCGACTCGGTCGATTCCCACTTCCGCATCCAGTTGTCCTATGAAATCGAGGGCGTCGAGGACATCACCACTCCGGCCGGGAAATTCCCCAACTGCATCAAGATGAAAATCACGTATACTTACCTCGACGAAAAAGTCCGCCGTATTTTTGCCCCCGAGATAACCCGATGGTTCGCCCGCGACGTCGGCATCGTGCGCTATAAAACCGCGCTGGTCAGCGGCGATCTTCTAGAAGCAACCGTCGGAGGTGTAAACTACCCCTGATCGGGAAAGAATATGAACACGATTACGATCAACAAAGACACGACCATCGGTGAGATCATCGAGAAAATACCCGAGGCGTCATCGGTCATAAAGAAATTCTTCCACGGCGGCTGTTATGCCTGTCCCAGCATGCGCCTGGAGACGCTCGAAATGGCCGCCGAGATGCACGGCTACGACATCGATGAAATCGTCTCCGAATTTCAAAAACTCGCAAATCAATAGTCGTAATAATCTGTAAACTTCGGGATAAATAAACCATGCCGGAACTGCCGGAAGTCGAAACCGTCATCCGCGGCCTTATAAAAACGGTCGGCGGCAAGACCATCGAATCGGTCAAAGTCAATTACGATAAGTACAATCTCGATAACCAACCCGGCTGGGCCAAAAAACTGCCCGGCTGTCGTATCACCGGCATCAGGAGGCGAGGCAAAAACATCCTGATCGACCTCGACAACGATCACACCCTCTGGGTACACCTCAAAATGACCGGCCATTTTTACTTTTTCCCCAAAACCGACAAAACCGGCAAACACGACCTGATGATTTTCAATCTCAAGGGCAACGGCCACAATCTGCGCTTCAACGACTACCGGCGCTTCGGCCGCATCCGGCTTTATCGCACCGGCGAAGTCCTGAATCAAAAGGGACTGGTCGAACTCGGTCCCGAACCGCTGGAAATCTCGACAGGCGATTTTGTCGCGCTGTTCAAAACGTCCCGACGCATGATCAAACCGGCCCTGCTCGATCAAACTTTTCTTGCCGGATTGGGAAATATCTACGCCGATGAATCCCTGTTCGCTGCGAAAATAAATCCGAGGCGTCTGACCGATTCTATTTCGTCCAAAAAACTGGTCGTGCTCCACGGCCATATAAAAAGGCTTTTGAACAAAGCTATCAGCAAGATGGGTACGTCGGTCGACAGCTTCGCCGGGGTCAACGGTCAGACCGGCCGCTTTCAGAAATATCTGCTGGTCTACGGCCGCGAGGGCGAACCGTGCCCTAACTGCGGCACAAAGATTCGCCGCGAAAAAATCGGCTCCCGCTCGGCTCACTACTGCCTCCGCTGCCAGAGGCGATAACCGCCTGATTTAATCCAAATTTCAAACCGCCCTTATATTCCACAAGCGCAACTTTCCGTCTAAGACCGGTATAGACTGTCAAACCGTCTTCAGATTTATTATTGTTTTTCCGCGATCCATCAATTACTCTGATTCCACAGAGATTAATTCGAGGTATATAGAATGAAAAATTACAGAATATTAATATTCGTTCTTATTATCGCCGCAGCTCTGGCTCTTCTGGCCGGAACACCGCCGATCAAACCGACCAATCAAACAAATCCAATCGTCATCTACGGCGACACCCGTACCAATCACAACGACCACCGGGCCGTGGTCCGGGCGATAGAGCAGGTTCATCCGCAGGCTGTCTTTCACACGGGCGACCTTGTCGGTGACGGCCGCGTCGAAGCCGACTGGGACACTTTTTTCACCATCACGGGTCACCTTCTCAAAACCACCGCTTTCTATCCGACCCTCGGCAACCACGAACACGATTCTCCTTTGTACTACAAGCATTTCAATCTTCCCAGAAGCGAACAGTGGTACAGTGTCAATATCGACAGCATCAAATTTATCGTCCTGAACAGCTGTACAAAAACCGACAGAAAATCCGAACAGTACAAATGGCTTCAAAAAGAATTGAAAGACGCCGGAGCAGAGACCAAATTCACCGTCGCAGTTTTCCACCACCCACCATACAGCAGCGGCCCTCATGAAGAAGACGAAAAGCACTTGCGCGAAAGCTGGGGGTTTCTGTTCAGGAAATACGGCGTCGATGCCGTCTTCAACGGCCACGATCACGACTATGAAAGATCCAAAGTCGGCGATATTTATTACATCGTCGCCGGGGCGGGCGGAGCGCCGCTTTATAGCAAGTCGCGGGACAATCCATACAGCCAGGTCTTCCTGAAAGAAATCAGTTTCTGCCGCCTCGACCGGAGCGGCGATACACTGAAAATAGAAACGCTCGACACTCTGTTAAACCGCATCGATCATGTCGAAATCGAGTAACCTTTTGAAAGCGGAACCGTCTAATTGAATATGACCGAAAACAATACCGCCATTTCTATAAACGACCTGACCAAAGTTTTCAAGACCGTATTCGGCGGGATAACCGTCACGGCCCTCGACAAAGTATCCTTCGACGTCCGCCGAGGCGAAATTTTCGGTCTGCTCGGCCCAAACGGCGCGGGCAAAACGACCATGATCAAAATTCTGCTCGGATCGCTTCAGGCCACCAACGGCGGCGCATCCATTTTCGGAGAAAATATAGTCTCCTGGCGCTCTCGCGAAAAAATCGGCTATCTGCCCGAAAACCATCGCTTTCCGCAATACATGACCGGCATGCAGACAATGAAATGTTTCGGCGGCATGGCCGGGCTCTCAAGCTCACAGATCAAAGCCAAAGCCGGGCCGCTTCTGGAACTGGTCGGCATGACGCGCTGGCGCGACACAAAAATAAGAAAATATTCCAAAGGTATGATGCAGCGCATCGGATTGGCCCAGGCGATGCTCAACGACCCGGATTTAATCTTCCTCGATGAACCGACCGACGGTGTCGATCCCATCGGTAGGAGAGAAATTCGCGATATATTAAAAGATATCAAAAAGCAGGGACGGACGATATTTCTGAATTCACATCTTCTGGCCGAGGTGGAAACCACCTGCGACCGCGTCGCCATTCTCGACAAGGGAAAACTCCTTAAAGTCGGTCCGGTGGTCGGCCTGACCGAAATGAAGCCGAGTTTCAAAATCGACACGGTGCAGCTCACCGACGACGCCCGTACTCAAATATCCGAAAAGTACAACTGGGCGCAGATCGACGGCAACACCATCTCAATTGCGTTCCACGAAGATAAAGACATCAACGGCTTGATCGACCTCCTGCGCGGATGCGGCGTCGAACTTCTGGCCGTCACCCCGATTCGCATGGGCCTTGAAGACAGCTTTATGCAGCTTATCAAAAGTGCCGGGCAGAGCAATAACATACAGGAGGGCCGAAATGATACGTAAATTCACGGCCGTCCTCTACGATACAATGCTGGAAATCATGCACCGCAAAATGCTCTACCTATACGCCGCCGTTACGGTTTTGATTACCCTGATATTCCTGCTGGTGCCGAGCGTGAGCATCGACGGCCGCAGCATCATCGACAACAACCCGACCGTGCAATCCTTCGCAAGTACCCTGATCGCCCAGCTATTCTCAAAGTATATGGGCTTCGCCATGTTTCTTATGGTGTTCGGGGCGGCGGGCCTGCTGCCGTCGTATCTGAACAAGGGGCGGGTCGAACTCAATCTGTCTAAACCGATCAGCAGGATAAATCTGCTCCTGATAAAATTCTGCTCGGTCTATCTTATCATGATCGGGGTCATGACGCTCATGTGCCTGCCGTTGTGGCTGGTGTTATCTTTTCGTCTCGACGGCCCCGTCTGGAGCTTTTTCCCCGGGCTGCTCGTGGCATGTATCGAGTTCCTGGTAATATACAGCATCGTTTTCATATTGGGCTTGCTCAGTAATTCGACCGCGGTCGCGATAATCGGCTACTTCGCGCTGAGCATCGGCACCGGGCTGCTGGCCAAACGAGAGTTCGCCTACGGTTTTCTCGGAAAAGCCTGGCAGGTGACGTTCGATACCATATATAACATCCTGCCCAAGATGGATGAGATTTCGGACAATATTGTCTCCCTGATCTCAAGCGAGGGCCTGACCAATTTTTATGCCATCTGGTCGTCGGTCCTGTTCGCGGCGGTGATGATTCTTTTGTCGATCCTTATATTCAGGAAAACGGACTATTAAACCTATCCTCTTTCCGAGGAACAATAGGCGGGCTTTACCGTTCAAAAGTCAAATGATGTGTTAATTAAATTTGGAGGCGGCATGACCAAAATAAAATCCGGCGATAAAGTTAAGCTGCACTATAGCGCCAAATTCAAGGACGGCAAACTCTATCAATCCACCGAAAACCGTGACCCGGAACAGTTCGACCTCGGCGAAGGCCAGGTCATCGAGGGTATCCGCAAAAACCTGATCGGCATGGAAGTCGGGGAGAAGAAGACGTTCACAGTCACACCCGCTGAAGCGTTCGGTGATCACGATGAAAACCTCATTGCCGACGTCGACCGCAAACAATTTCCCGACAACATGACACCGTTCATCGGTCAGCAGCTGCGCATGGAGCGCGAGGGCGGCGTAGAGGTCACTGTGGTCGTGACCGGCCTGACTGACGACGCGGTCACTATCGACGCCAACCACCCGCTGGCGGGCAAAACGCTCGAATTTGACGTTGAAATAGTAGAAATCAATTAAATCGCTTGCATTTAGTTTATTTCCTGTTAATCTAAAGAAAAATATGACCTGAGCCCCGGCCCCTTAAGGCGGTCGGGATATTGGGACCAACCGCGTTCTGATTCGTTTGGGTTTAAGTGTTAACAAGACAGAGGAGGTCACCGATGGCACAGGTCAAAGACGGCGACAAAGTCAAACTTCATTATACCGGTAAACTCGAAGACGACACTGTTTTCGATTCATCCCGCGACCGCCAGCCCTTTTCTTTCGAAGTCGGTAAACAGAAAGTTATACCCGGTTTCGAAAAAGGCATCGTGGGCATGGAAGTCGGCCAGAGCAAGACGATCACGATCCAACCCGAGGATGCTTACGGTCCCAAACGCGAAGAATTGATATTCGAAGTCAACAAGAGCGCCTTCCCGGAAAATATCGACCCGGCCCTCGGCCAGCAGCTCCAGATGGAACAACCCAACGGACAGCCGTTGAACGTGATGGTGGCGGATATCACTGATGAAACAGTCAAACTCGATGCCAACCATCCACTGGCCGGCAAAACCCTCGTCTTCGACATCGAACTGATCGAAATAGCCTGATAAATTTCTTGGTAG
>CAZMWI010000108.1:0-3731 GCA_964569945.1 uncultured Ignavibacteriaceae bacterium | reverse complement strand
GACATCTTTATATGAATTATGCGCCGTCGGGAACCCCTTCCCGACGGTTTTTCTATGCTTGATATCTCCTCTGAATCATACATCCACCCCGAAAACATATATCAATGAATAGTACACCCCAACCAAAACGAAAATCGCCCCCGTAATCCGCCGCGCCCACTTCTCGAACTGCGCCAGACGATCGAACCATTTCCCGACAAACCTCGCCCCGAATGCGATAAGCACCGCGAAGACAACCACCGGCAGAGCCGTGCCGATTCCATATACCGTCGGCATGATAAAATTAGATTCCTGCTCCACCGCGATCGGAATTAAGCTGCCGAAAAACAGCGCCGCCGACACCGGGCAAAACGACAGCGCAAACAGCAGCCCCAGAAACAAAGCTCCCCACATTCCGGACTTTTCCACCCGGGCCTGCAATTTCTGTCCGAATCCCGGGCCGGACATACGGAAATTGATCAACCCCACCAGCACCAGCCCGACTACGATCAAAATCGGGCCGAGAATTTTATTCATGTTGTTCTGGAGAAAAAACGACAGCTTCGGCACCGCCAGAAATCCGGTGACGATCAGTGCTCCCAACGCGATATAGGATATCGTCCGCCCCGCCGTATAAAGCAGCCCGGACAATAGTACTACTCCCGGATGGTCGATACGCTTGCCAATAAAGCTGATCGCGGCGATATTCGACGCCAGCGGACAGGGTGAAATCGACGTCAGGATTCCCACCCAGCAGGCCGATGCCATCGCCAGCAGGAATGAATCATTCATCGGCCGGTTTACCCTCGATAAATTTTTTCGTCTCGGACTGGACGTACTTGATATAATCGTCTTTATCGCCGACCAATTTCCAGATTTTATCCAGGTTTTTCCAGTCGGTTATCTTACCGTCCTTCATATGAAACAGCACCAGCGATTTGGTATAGAGCTGAAAATCTTCGAGATAGTGCTTATTGGCCTCGCGGTCGTAGTTCACCGCCTGCCAGACAAGCGTACTGTCGGCGATCTCTTTTTCAAAACCGGTCGTCAACGCTTCGCCCGAATATGCCTCGAGCTTTTTGCAGGTGACACACCGGACGTCACCGTGAAAATAATAGGCATAAACCCTGTCGGCGGACGCATCGTCAACCTTCGAGGTATCGGCATTGATGGCAGTAACCGCGGCCGAATCATCCTTCGGTTCATCAGCTATAGCCGCACCGAATACAACAGCAACCAACAACAATGAGTACAGCAGAACTTTAAACACAACACACCTCACAATTTATGTATCATTATTATATCATTTCAATCTTCATAGTTCTTGTAGGTCGAAACCCCTGCGGTTTCGACATTTTCCTTACCACATAAATCAAAATTGACACCAATCGTCTCTATGACCATACTTCAAATCCCCTCTACCCCGATATCATCTTCTTCAATGCATCAATCGACGGCACCTTACCGTACACTTTAACTTCCCCATCGACCACCAGCGCCGGAGTCATCATTATCCCGTAATTCATTATCTCTTTAATGTCACTGATCTTGCGGACGTCGCATTCGAGCCCGAGCTCGTCGGCTGCTTTGCGCGTCTGCTCGAATAGCTCGTTGCACTTGGCACACCCCGGCCCGAGTATTTTTATCTCTTTCATTTATGCCTCCTAAAATATGGCACCGTAGACGATTCCGGTTACGGTAGCCATTACAATTACCAATAGTACGAATATGATTGTTTTTTTCGTGCCCATCACCGAGCGTATCACCAGCATGTTGGGCAGCGATAGCGCCGGTCCGGCCAATAGCAGCGCCAGCGCCGGGCCTTTGCCCATGCCGTTGCCGAGCAGCCCCTGAAGAATCGGTATCTCGGTAAGAGTCGCGAAATACATAAACGCTCCGACCACCGACGCAAACAGATTGGATGCAATCGAATTGCCACCCACCGACGAACTTATCCACGACGACGGTATAATCCCTTCGCTGCCGGGACGGCCCAGAAGAAATCCCGCTACCAGCACTCCCCCGAGAAGCAAAGGCAATATCTGTTTGGTGAATCCCCACGTCTGCGAAAACCACTCGCCGGATTCATCGTCGCGGTTGCTCGTAATCAAAGACAGGCCGACCACCGCCGCTCCGAAAGCGATTAGAGGTTGATGAGGGAAGACAATGGCCAGGATAAGTACCACCAGTCCGGTCAGCGCAATTTTGATTTTCTGAAGATTGAACCAGAAAATCAGAATCGCCCCCAGCGCCGCGCCGGAAAGGCCGGTAATCAACCATTTATAACTGTATATGAACGCCCACACGCCCGAGGATTCATCGGTTTTGCCCCAATTGGCGAAAACCAATATCGCCACCAGGACGGCAAAAAAGATAGTGTTCTTCCACAGCGGTCGCGTCACTTCGGGTTCCGGAAGCGCCGCCTGCGTCGCCGCCTTTTCGGTTTCTTCGCGCAAAAACAACAGGTGCATGATAAGGCCGATGACGATGCTGAACGCGATCGCTCCCACAGCACGGGCGATACCCAGCTCCAGACCCAGAACGCGGGCGGTAAGTACGATCGCCAGGACGTTTATGGCCGGTCCGGCATACAGAAACGTCACGGCCGGGCCGAGACCGGCTCCCATACGGTAGATTCCCGCGAACAGCGGCAGGACGGTGCATGAGCACACCGCCAGGACCGACCCGGAAACCGACGCGACACCGTACGACACTACCTTATTGGCTTTAGCGCCGAGATATTTCATGACCGACGCCTGACTGATAAACACCGCGATGGCACCGGCAATGTAAAAGGCCGGGACCAAACACAATATCACATGCTCGCGGGCGTACCATTTGGCCAGAGAAAACGCTTCGATAATAGAACTTCGCACCCTCACCGATTCGATCGGAATATAAAACAACACGGCAAACGCGGCGACCATTATCGCCAGCGGCTTCCATTCACGTTTCCAGTTCATGTCACAATTCCCCGGTGCTTTCTTATTTCTGAATTTCGAGCTGTTTGAGCTGTGATTTCAAGACGCTTTCGACACACCCGAAAAAGCTCAGGATGCACGGCATCTTTAGACTGTAGAAAACCTTCAAACCACGCTTGTCCATTTCGACCAATCCGGCCTGTTTGAGGACGGTCAGATGTTTCGAGACAGTGGAGACGTCATCGCCGATCATCTCGGTCAGCTCACAGACACACCGCTCTTTTTTGGAAAGCTCGTCAATAATAAAGAGCCTCGTGGGATGTGCCATAGCCTTTATAACAGCCGCCCGCGACTCGTATTTTGGTTTGTTCATAGCCGTCATATATAAAACCCTCTATTTGGTTATTTGGCAATATAACCAAATAACCACACCAGTCAATGGCAAAAATCACATTTTTAATAAAAACCGCCAGCTCTTGCAGGTCAAACCCCTGTCGAAGGTCACGAGCGGAGCGAGGGAGGTATCGACATCTTATTTTATGTTCGGTCAGGTCATATTCCGATGAAATCGGGATGAAACCTGACGGCCTCCTCCGCGATTCCAGCGAAAGTAGGTCGAAACCCCTGCGGTTTCGACATCTTCCTAACCACTTAGATTTCAACCAACACCAATCATCTCTATAAACGCACCCTTCACGACGGGTGGCCACTCCACAATTTTACTCCCAGACCGATGTTGTTTCCACCAATCCCACTATATCATAACCACGTATTCACACCCGATGAGGAAGGGGCAAACAAGTTTTCAAATTCGAACCCATTTTGCGACAA
>CAZMWI010000107.1:0-10780 GCA_964569945.1 uncultured Ignavibacteriaceae bacterium | reverse complement strand
CGTCTCGTTCGATGATTTCTATTTCGCGATAAACGACGTGCGGCCGTCGTTCATTCGAGTCGAAGCCGACGAAGTGACGTACAACCTGCACATCCTGCTGCGCTTCGAGATCGAACACGCCTTTTTCAAGGGTGACCTTCAGCCAAAAGACGTGCCCGGAGTCTGGAACGAGAACTTCGAAAAATATTTCGGGATCACGCCGCCCGACGACGCCACCGGTTGTCTTCAGGATATCCACTGGTCGTGGGGTCTGATCGGTTATTTCCCGACGTACACTCTGGGCAACCTCTACTCGGCGCAGTTCTTCGCAAAAGCCAAAGAAGAAATGCCCGATCTCGAAAAGCAGTTCGCAATCGGCGACTTTTCTTCTCTAAAAAAATGGCTGAACGAGAAGATACATTCCAATGGTCGTAAGTACCGCGCGGAAAAACTGGTCGAGGTGGTCACCGGCAAACCACTGAGCCATGTACCGATGATGAGCTATCTGAAAAAGAAGTACGGCGAGCTGTACAGCGTTTAATTGAGATTCTTATTCGAATTATTCCAAGGCGGGATTGAACTCCAATCCCGCCTTTTTTAATTTTCGCCGAGTTTCAGCGAATGCCGGGCATAGTACAAGTACACGCTGAATCGTATAAGCGCGAAAACCGGAATCATGATTATCAGAAACCACGGCGTCCGGTGCTGCAACAGGTTCCAGACGATCATGCCGAGCCAGACCAGACCGACAATCATTAGCGTCACGCGGTTGGCCAAAAGCCAGCCCAGTCTCTGACGCTCATCGAGTTTCACAAGGTCCATTTCGTTTTTCATATCAACTGCCCTCCGTAAGTTCAAAGAGTTCATCGACCTTCATCCCCAGCACGCGCGCAATTTTGAACATCAGGATTCCCGACGGCCCATAAGATCCCTTTTCCAGGGCCAGAATTGTCTGCCTTCGCACCCCGACCTTTTCGGCCAAATCCTGCTGGGTAAGATTTAACCGCGCCCGGTGCTGTTTGATGTGGTTTTTCAGTTCAGCCATATATACTCCGCCATGTGTCGCCTTATTCAAACATAATGTAATATATAACGAACATTATGTCAAGATTATATAACATCATAATCAGGGGTAATTTTGTCTTTTTTTGTTCTCTCTTTTTTCCAAAATTGCCGATATATATAACAAAATGATAGATTCTGATAATCTCATTATAGATTTTGACGGGGCTAATCGGGTATTGCATCTTTCGGCAAAGACCCCGATTCCTGTCCGCACCGAGTCGGACCTCGATTTGATGTGTGGCATGGTTCACAATATTCTGCAAAAGCTGTGCGAGAGCGATCGGGTTTATATGATCGTGGATATTGGCAAGATCATAATTGATCCGTCACTTACCGAGAACTACTCCGCCAAAATACAGATGCTGAAAGAAAAGTTCATTTATCGCGGCGGTTTGGCCCGTTACGGAATGAACGTGACGCGGGTCACTATTATGCTTGGATATAAAAAGCATCTGCTTGACGAGCAGAATATTTTCCCGGGCTATGAAGCCGCCCGGCGCCACATTGATTCGCTGATTGCGGAGCCCAGCTCTCTGGTCGGAAAAGCACAGTAGTCTGGCTTTCTTTTAAAATTTGCTTTTATTTCTTTGGCAAACCCCAAATTTCCCAGAACAGTCGCGGCGGGATGGCACCCTCGGCCATTAATTTATCGTGGAAACCGCGAAGCGTGTAGCTGTCGCCTTCGGCTTTTTTCAAGGCGTCGCGCAAAGCCATAATTTCCATTTTACCGGTCAGATAGCTCATCGGAACCGTCGGCTCCAGGCAATAATAATTTATTTCCTGCCTCATACCGGTCGTGTCGCCGTCGAACTGATTGGCCATCCAGACCAGGACGCTTTCGACCGGTTCTTTACGGGCATGGAGTTTGACATCGGCCATAATTCGCGCCGCCCGGAATTTGATACCGCCCAATATTCTCAGATAGCTGCGATCGTCGTTGCCGTAAAAGCCCTGATCGTACATCATCTGTTCACAGTACAGCGCCCAGCCTTCGTAGAAGCAGGCGTTTTCAACCCACTTACGCAGCCGGCTGTGCAACCGGGCGGCCATCTGGAACTCGTAGTGGTGTCCCGGATAAGCCTCGTGCACTACGGCGCCTTTGAATCCGCGCCTTTGTATATAGCGATAGTACGCTTCGCGCTGACCCTCATCGAGCGTGTCCGGAATCGGGCGCACATAAAAGTAACCGGTCTGATCGTCGTTAAACGTCCCGGGCGGATTGTAGGCGACGGTGGATATCACGTTTCTCAAAAACTGAGGCGTCTCGACCACGACACACTTGCCGATGTCATCGGGTATAGTCAGAATGTCGTGCTGTAATAAAAAGGCCTTGGTCTGGCGTACTTCCCAGGCGTAATAATCGAGCATGTCCTGCTTTTCAACGCATTTCAGAATGAACACCGAGTCGCCGGAATTTTCGTTTTCGAGTCGGGTCATACATTCGTTATAGGCCGAATCCGACCAGGCCAGCATGGTTTGACCGATTTTGTACAGCGAATCGGAATCAATATTCATGAAGTACTGGTGCGCGAGACGATAGTCGTAATCCTGCTTGCCCATCGCAAAGGTCGAAGGTTCACCTCGCTCGATTTCGTTTAAAAATGTCCCGTAGTCTCTGAGGGCGTCTACGGCCTTGGCGGTATTGGCCGCGAGTTCGTTCGAAAGCGCCGGCAGATCGGTGCTGAGCTGATCGCGGACCGATTCGAAGAAGTTTATCACTTCCGGGATCGTTTCCAGAGCAAGATCGGTGTATATCGGGGCCGGTTTTTTCAGGTTACGTTTCGACTGGTCGAACAGGTCGGGCATTACTTTCAGCCGCGCATTGATGTTCTGTGCCCGCTCGTTTATCGGCGCGTGGTGCGAGATTACTATTGAATATATCCCCTGCATGGCCGTGTTGACGTACATGTAGGGGTTAATGGTGTACCATTTCAGCTTTTGCAGATCGTGCATGGCCACGTCGACCTCACTTTTCAGCAGTTTGAGGTCGATCCGGTGTTCGGGAGAAAGGTCGCTATTGCGATATTTTCGCAGTCTTTGTTCGAATTTTTTTAGATCTGAGATTTCGCCGCGAATCGATGAGCTCGATAAGTTCGGCAGAAGATAATCGTATTCGTGGATGCCTTTGCCGGAGGCCTGCACGGGGTAGAATTTTTGGAGATTATCGAGCACTTCATCCGTCAGCGACATGAAGTTCCGTTCCAGCTTGCTCTGGGCCGAAGCCGTCACGGCCAGGGCCAATACAAATATCGAAATGAGTATATTTTTCACGCTTCCTCCGAACATTCAATTTCTGCTTAGTTGCGCCACGAGCTCAATATGCATCGTGTGCGGAAACATGTCAACCGGGATAACTTTATTCAGGTTGTACCCGGCGTCAACCAGGGCCCGTGCATCCCGCGCGAACGTGGCCGGATTACAAGATATAAAAACCAGCTTCGGCGGGAAGAAATTTATCAGGTGTTTCAGGGCCTTGGGGTGCATTCCGGCCCGGGGCGGGTCGAGGATGACAACCTGCTGGTCCTGAAATATCCCCGGATCGCTGCGCATCAAATCCTGAACCGATCCGGATAAAAACTCGATATTTTCAATGCCGTTGAGAGCGGCGTTCTGGCGGGCGGCTTCTATGGCCGACGGTTCCAACTCAACCCCTGTCACGAAACCGGCTTTCTGTGAGGCACAAATACCGATTGTCCCGGTCCCGCAGTACAGGTCCATAGCACGCTCGTCGCCGTCAAGCTCGGCCAAATCGAGGGCCGTGCGGTACAGTGTTTCGGCCTGACGGGGGTTGGTCTGGAAAAACGAATTGGCGTACAGCCGGAATTTGAGACCCAGGACTTCCTCGGTTATATATCCGTCGCCATAGAGGACTTTCTCGGTTTCCCCTTTGGCGATATTGGACGGTTTGTCGTTGGTATTGTGCAATATCGTAGCGATGTCGTCAAAACGGCTCTGGGCTTCCTCAATCAGTTCTTCGCGGTGCGGCAGGGGTTCATTGGTGGTTACGATATTGACCATAAACGTCTCCGACGCAAACGACCGCCGTATCACCAGAAACCGCATATAGCCGGTGTGCGCCCGGACGTTATATACCGGTATTTCGTATCGCCTGACAAAAGCCCGAAACCAGTGCAGGATTTCATTGGCTCGATCGGCCTGCAAAAAGCACCGGTCGACGTCGAATATTCGGTCAAAATGGCCGCGTTCGTGCAAACCGACCGTGAACTCGGGGCCTTCATCGGCGGCGTTGAATGAAAATTCCATTTTATTGCGATAATAAAAGATATCCGGTGCAGGGATGATCTTCTCGACCGGAAATCCCTTGAACATTCCGATATGCTCCAGGCAGTCTTTGACCTGCTTTTCTTTGTAGTTCAGTTGGTTTTCGTACTGCAGGTCCTGCCACGTGCATCCTCCGCAGATATCGAAATGCGAGCAGGGCGGCTGTACTCGTTCGGGCGAGGCTTCCAGTATCTTTTCCACCCGGCCTATAATATATTTCCGGCGGTTCTTTACGACCCGCGCCGAAACCCGTTCGCCGGGAAGCCCGCGATCCAGGAAAATAACTTTGCCGTCGATGTTACCCAGGGCTTTGCCATCAAAAGCCAGATCGGTTACATCGATCTCGTGCACCGAAAACGGTTGTATTTTTTTGGGGGATTCTAAATTCATTATCTGTCGGTTTTATCCACGGCTGTCTTTTCGATTTTAAGTCTAATAATCCGGTTGCCTTTAACTTCAAGGACCCTGAATAAAACGGTCCCGATTTTGACGGTCTCCCCTTTTTTGGGCAGATGCCCCAACGCCTCGAAAACCAGGCCACCCAGCGTATCGGGGCCTTTTTCGTTAAGGTCGGTGCCGAAATCGTCGTTTAACTCGTCGACCCGGAGGGTCCCGGCGGCGTAAGCCGTACTGCGCGTCTCTCGCACGAATTCATTGGCGTCGCGGTCGTGCTCGTCGTGGATTTCGCCGACTATTTCTTCCAGCAGATCCTCGAGCGTAATCATACCGGCCGTCCCGCCGAATTCATCGAGCACTATCGCGGCGTGGACCCGTTTGTGCTGAAAGGTCCTAAGCAGGCTGGTCAGCATCATTGAGTCCGGTACGAACAGCGCTTTTTTTATAACGTCGTTGATATTGATTTTCTCTCCCTGATGCAGGGTAGTTATGATGTCTTTGGTGTACAAAATACCTTCGATATGGTCGAGCGTCTCGCGGTACACCGGATAGCGCGAAAAACCGCTCTCGGACATCATGCGGACAATTTTATCCTGCTTGTCGCCGATTTCAATGCCGATGATATCGGTTCGCGGGGTCATCGCCTTGCGGGCAGTCACATCGGTGAAGTCGAACACCGAATGAATCAATTTCTGTTCGGTTTCGTCAAATACGCCCATTTCCCGGCCTTCGGCAATTATGAAATTTATGTCATCCTCGTTGATTGTACTGCGCTGCGAAATCTGAGTGAATCCCAATAGCCGGGCGATTCGTTTCGACGTTGTCGAAAGCAGGCGTACTATGACCGAGCCGATGGTTGTGAAGACGGTCATCGGTCCGGCCACGACCGAAGCTATTTTTTCCGGATTGGACAGCGCAATATATTTGGGGACCAATTCGCCGAGCACCACAGAAAGAAATGATATCGCGAAAACCACTACGAACAAGGCCAGCGGGCGGGCCGATTTGGAAATTATATCGATCGGCATATCTTTGAAAACCGGCACCAGCAGATTGACTATAGTCACGCCGCTGAAAACACCGGCAAAGGTCCCGACAAAAGTAATTCCGACTTGCACCGCAGCGAGGAATTTCTCGGGATTGGTATGTATCTTGACCGCTTTGGCCGAACCCTTGTGGCCGTCTTTAGACATACGTTTGAGTCTGGCGCGGCGGCTGGCAATAATTGAAAATTCCGACAACGAGAAAAAGCCATTGGCCAGAATCAGCAGAAAGATCGCCAAGATTTCGATGAAATTGTTATGCATCGGTTTTATGAAAACCGCCCATTATAACCCCATCGCCTTTTTCCGCAGCCGTTCGACCCGCTCTTCCACCGGCGGATGAGTCGAAAACAGCGACGCGATTCCTTTACCCGACAGCGGATTCGATATAAACAGGTGAGCCGTCGCGGGACGCCGGTCGAGGTTCATTTTAACCGGGCTGGTATGCAATTTCTCCAGAGCCCGGGCCAGCGGTAAGTACTGCCCCGTAATACGACCGCCTTCGGCGTCGGCCTTGAACTCCCGCGAGCGCGATATAGCCATCTGAATCAACAGGGCCGCTATCGGAGCGACAATCGCGGCTACTAAAAGCCCGAGCGGATTGTTACGGTCGTTGCTGCGCGAATATCCTCCGAAAATCATCGCCCAGCGAGCCATCGCCGCCAGAATGCCGATAGCCCCGGCCAAAGTCGCGGCGATAGTTCCTATCAGCATATCTTTGTTCTTTATGTGTGATAACTCGTGCCCAACCACGCCTTCCAGCTCGGCGTCGTCGAGAATATCGAGGATGCCCTCGGTCGCGGCTACAGCCGCGTGGTTTTCGTTGCGCCCTGTCGCGAAGGCATTGGGCGCACGGCTCGGTATCGTGTATACCTTCGGCATAGGCAGACCGGCCTTTTGTGCGGTCGTGCCGACTATACGGTACAGGCGGCTGTTCGACGCCGCCGTCACTTCGGTGGCGCGATACATTTTCAAAACGACTTTATCTGAAAACCAGTATGAAAAGAAATTCATTGCAATTGCCAGGCCAAAAGCTATTAACATGCCGTTTTGCCCGCCCAGCTTGTACCCGACCCCGACAAACAGCAGGGTCAAGGCAAGCAATAAGAATGTAACTTTCAGCGCGTTCATTTTTTATCACCTCGTCAAATGCATAATAAAGCGGCTCTGCGAGCCGGTCAATTATTTTCCATATTATTAAACGCTCAAATAAACGGGAAGTTTTTGAATTCGGATACTGTCGAAGGCGGAAACGCGGGCGCTATTTCATTAATTTCTTCTTCTTTCCCCGGCCCCACATGTTGTCATCGGAAGACTCGGATTCTTCGTCGTCCTCGTGCTGCTTCTTTTCGTCGGCCTTTTCTTCTTTTGATACTTCGGGCTTTTCGGGCTCTTTCGGCTCGGGCTTATTTTGGAGCTTCTCAGGCTCTTTCGGCTCGGGTTTGTCTTTTGGCTTTTCGGCCTTATGAGGTGCTTCAGGCTTGTCGGATTCGGCATCGCCAAGGAGATTTAGCTTGGAAATATCAATATCGAAATAGCTGTCGGAATTGCCTTTTTCGACGGGCGGCTTTTCGGACACGACCCCGGTGTCTTTGTCGTCCATTTTGTCCAACTGCTGGCGGACTTTTTCCAGTTCGCGCTCTATGGTCGTCTTCGATGGTTTAACCGGTTCCGGGGTCAGTTTCACTTTAAGATCCGGTCCGAGGATTTCTTTCGGTTCTTTGTTGCTCCGTGATTCCGGTTTTTGGACCGGCTTCGGAGCGGCGCTTTCCGGTTTGTGGTTGTACTTGCTGCTACGCGACCGTCCGTTATCCGGCCGAGAGCGCTTGTCCGATCTGTCCGGGCGGTTGCTGCGGTCGGGACGATCGGGGCGGTCCGGGCGCGAAGATCGGCTGCGGCGGTCATCGCGATCCCTGCTGCCATAACGCTTCCGGCTGTCGCCCGAAGATTGTCTGGATGAGGGTCGGTCTTTGCGTTCATATTTGCCGTGGGAGCGGTCGGAGCGCGAGCGGTCGCGGGTGTCGGTCCGCGACGATGATGTCGTCTTCCGGCCACTGCTGTGGCTTTCCTCTTTCATTTCCGACGTCTCGCCGATCACGGCGGCACCGATGGAATCGCCCCAGACGTTGACCGTCGTCCGACAGCGGTCGAGAAACCAGTCGATGGCCCAGATCAGACCGATACCTTCAAGCGGCAGTCCGACTGCGGACAGCACGAAGACCATGGTCACGGTCCCGGCGTGCGGAATTCCGGCGGCGCCAATCGACGCCAGCGTCGCGGTCAAAAATATTATGATCTGGCCCCCGAGGGACAGATGAACGCCGTAAATCTGCGCGATAAACATCGCCGCCACGGCTTCATACAGGGCAGTACCGTCCATGTTGATCGTGGCACCCAGTGGCAGGACGAACGAAGCCGCCTTGGGATTGACTTTGTTTTTCTCTTCGACCGAGTCGATTGTAATCGGGAGAGTCGCCGACGACGACGCCGTCGTGAAGGCGGTCGCGAGCGCCTGACCCATGTTGACAAAATAGGTAAAAGGGCTTTTGCCCGTAAACATTTTCAATATAAGCGGAAGGATTATTATCGCGTGTATGGCCAGACCGATAAGGACGGTCAGCGTATACATCCCCAGCCCGGAGACGAGCTGTTCGATCGAGCCCCGGTTTTGGGCAACAATGCCGCCGATGAGGGCCATAACACCGATCGGGGCGAAATAAAGAATCAGCGTGACCAGCTTCATGATGGCGCGGTTGAGGCCGTCGAAGAAATTCAATACTGAGCGGCCTTTGACTCCGATTGTGGTCAGGACGGCACCGAATACCAGTGAGGCGACGATCAGCGGGAGAACCCGGCCCTCGGCCGCAGCGCCGAAAATATTGTCGGGGATCAGGCTTACTATAACGTCGATAAGCGTCTTGCCCCGGTTGGCAGCAACAAGATCGGGGATGTGCGACCCGAATGCCGAAACGCCCACCCCCGGCCGGAGGACATTCACTAAAATAAGGCCTATTATCACCGAAATACCTGTCGTGGCCAGATAATACAGCAGGGTCTTTCCGGTCGTTTTGCCCAGGCGACGGACGTCGCCCAGCGAGGCCACGCCGACTATCATCGACGCCACAATCAGCGGTATAACGACCATTTTCAAGGCGTTAAGAAAGATCGTTCCCAGAAACTGGATGCGGAGAAAGACGTTTCCGGCAAAATAACCGCCGAGGGCGCCCAGGACGGCCCCGGCAACCATAGCGATAAGTATAATATTCCCGATTTTGGATTTCATATTAAGCAGCATTCCCATGTTTAGATTTACCCATAAACGGTTATTATACAAAATTTTGCGAATTTGGCAACCATTATTAAAAAATAGGGCCGTGGATCGGATATTGCGACCCAATATAGTTTTGGCGCAGACTGACAAGTTCTGACAGTGGGCATCATTATATTAATTCCAGAAATCGGGGTGGTGTGTTCTCTCTATGACGGTATTAATATAAAAATCATAGACTTGGAGGAAATAGCCTCAATTAATTAAACGCTTTTGTGCATTATGTCGTCTTGTGATCGGAATCTGGGGGTTTCAGGGATTTCATAGTTTTCTCATTAATCAGATTCTAAAGTCGGATAATAGTGACTTCGAATTCGCCGCGCTGAATGCTTTTGCGATGTTTTCAGCGGCAATATCGAAATATGGCCATAATATGGAGGGCTCAATATGCGGTAACGGTAGCAATACCACCGTCTTTCTTGGTTTCGAAATACGTTTTAACTCTTAACTTAATGAGAGGAGGTGAGATATGAAAATAATCGTGGCTTTATTTATTCTGACGTCGACGTTATTTCTGGTTACAACCTGTTGTGATGACTGCCCTAATTGCCCTCAAACGGAAGAGCAGGATCACTTATTTTATGTGCTTTTCAACGATACCTACGGAATAGCATACGTAAAAGTCTTTTCAGTTGAAAAAAACGACTTCATTGACTCGATCGGAATCGGTATTAGGGCCAGTTATATCGACATTGTCGGCAATGGTGAATACCTTGTTTTATCGGGACTCGATGGGTTCCGGCAAATCGACTTGAAGACTAAAGAAGTCGTCTATGAAAATCCCGTTTGGGAGGCTATTATTGAGGTTTCGCCGGATTCCAAGTACATAAGGGTCTTCGACTCGCAACAAGATAAGGTCGAGATAAGGAGATTAACCAATTTTTCTTTGGTATTTTCCGATACGCTTACAGAAGTCGGCGGTTTCAGCCAGGATTCGAAGTTCTATGCCTACCCCAGAAAAATGCAGGATGGAACTGGTTTGTCGGAACTTATGATTTATGATATACACGGCGATTCCGTGATTAATAAAGGTCTTTTGCACTATTGGAATGATGTCCCGTTATATTTGTTGTTTGTTGAAATCGACTCCAGAAATAACAAAGTCTTTTTCGCCGGTGGGCCCGGCGGTGTGGTATATCTGTTTTCCTATGATTTGCAGACAGAAGAAGTCAATCCAGTGATGCCCCTTGATTTCAACAGCGGCCTTATAATTCAGCTTGATCCCAATCTTGATATCCTTTATGCAACCAGTCTTACCGTTCCGCCGCCCGGTACAATTGGAGATGATAGTCTGTATATTTTTAGCACCGAAACAGATGAGTTAATACAGACCATTGCCACAACAACAGAGGATTGGCATCATGCTCCTTTTATTATCGCCGTTACAAAAGACTCTCGCTATGTCTGCACCTCGACATTAAATTTATATGATGAAGGTTTCGTCGTTTATGATGCATTGTATCGTACCCCGTTAACTTATGTAAGAATTCCAACCCATTATGCATTGTTTGTCAGCACAGATAAATGAACGGAGCTTAATATGAAAAAAGGTATATTTGCATTATTTGTAATAATATTAGCTTTGGCCGCCCAAAATCTATGGGCGCAATATTATTACTCTGACAACAGGCAAATTCCTCTTATGATTGATTCCACGAAAATAACAATATTGTTTGATTCCACATAC
>CAZMWI010000106.1:0-11030 GCA_964569945.1 uncultured Ignavibacteriaceae bacterium | reverse complement strand
CCTCATTGAAGTATAATTCGCAGATAAATTATCCGGAATTTCAAAGGCCGAAAAATCTAAGCTCATATAGCCAATTCGATTGGGGGTTATACGAAATACCGCAGAGATGGTGTCACCCTTATGATACTCGCCCGGAAATTCAATCCAATAATCGTCCATAATATAGCCGTTTTCAAAGTGATTGCCGCACAAGAATACAAATCCTTTTTCCGTATCAAACCAGCAAACATGTTTAATGATGACATCTGTCGTTTTTTCGTACTGGGGCAATTGAGTGAATTCTAATGAACCCGCATAAACGGAATCATTTCTGGTATCTCGGGCATTTATCATTCTATATGGATGCAAATAGATATCAATAGGATTATTAATATCGTCTGCATTGGCCGAAGTAAATATTAACGCGGCGATAAGTATATAAAGGATAACGGTTGATTTCATCATATGCCTCCCTTAATTCAATATAACAAATATTGTCATTTTTGCGAGGATAAAACGGGCTGTGAAATTGTTTTGTGCGCGGCAGACGCCCTCGTCTGCCGCGAGGTGGATATAGTCATTTCTGCCGGATGATTAATGAAACGTTTGAGTTAAAATCTTGGTTTGTTGCCCGACCAATCAGCCGGCAGACGAGGGCGTCAGCCGGCCACTTGAACTTGTTTAAAAACCGACAAGACTTCCATAATTGTTCAGGCTCTGTTTTAATAAAAACCGATTTTATGCTGTACGTTGTGCCCGGTCGGTCCTCAGACCGACCGGGATGGCGGTGGGTCTGAAGACCCACCGATCACAACGCATAAATATAATTCTAAATACCCAACGGAGGCGATCCACTACCCCTCGTTTCCGGCTACTTGAACTGGTCAATAAGTCGGCAGATGTGGACATCTGCCGGGCACTTTAATATATTCACCCCATGCCATTCGACTATTACAAAGACCGGCTGGCGGCGGAAAGGTTGAGGAAAGTGTATGCCCTCGCGCCGCCGAGAGTGCGGCAGTACTTTGAGGCCGAATTTGATTTCGTACGGTCGTTCGCGGGGGAGAAGGCGTTCGGGCTGGAACTGGGGTGCGGCTACGGCCGGGCGATGGCTCAATTGTCCGGATACTTTGAATTACTTTATGGAATCGACAATTCACCATCCAGCATCGCCGATGCCCGAGATTTTCTAAAGAATATTGACAATGTCCGCCTGGAGATAATGGATGCCTCGCGCATGGCTTTCGACGATCATACGTTCGACGTCACTTTCTGCATACAAAACGGGTTGTCGGCTTTTCATATCGAACCCAAAATCCTGATTCCCGAAGCGATGCGCGTCACCAAACCCGGGGGAGTGGCGCTGTTTTCCAGTTATGCCGAGGAATTCTGGCCGCATCGTCGGGAGTGGTTCGAACTTCAATCCAAAGAGGGGCTGCTGGGGGAGATAGACTGGGAGAAAACCGGCGACGGCAAAATTGTCTGCAAGGACGGCTTCACCGCGACCACCTATGGGCCGTCGGAGTTCAATCATATAATAAATGAGCTTGGTTTAAACGCTCGTGTCGTGACAGTCGACAGTTCCAGTGTCTTTTGTGTGATTAGAGTTTAGTTTTGTGCGCGTATGTAATTTCCCACCCGTTGGGTGGATTACAAGATTTCAAGATGGCAGGATCGCGTGGCTTCGCTCGGATCCTGCGCGAAGACCACTGGCGTTGTGCCCGGTCGGTCCTCAGACCGACCGGGTTGGCGGTGGGTCTGAGGACCCACCGATCACAACGTACGAAATAACAGCCGGCAGACGAGGGCGTCTGCCGGCCACTTGTAACCTGCGGCGTGCGCGGGAATGACATTGTCGGGAATTGGTGCCCTGATTAAAGTAATACTTAAGGCAACTGTCATAAGTTGGTTTGTGCGTGCGATGATACGCCGCTGCGCCTTTTATCCTCTTAAAGTGGATATTTTAATGGACATACCTCCGAATATTGCTTAAAATACCATTGGAGAAACCAGGTGCGCCTATAGAAATATCCTCTCTGACAGCCTGTTAAAAATTACATATCTCGGTGTGGCCGTGGAAGAAATTCTGGCGAAAATAATCGAAAAAGCGCCGGACGCTTTGATCTATTTAAAAAAGGAAATTCTCGATGCGTTCGGACCGCTGGGGCTCATGATCGCTATCGCGATCTTTATGGGTCTGGTTGTGCTATCAATCATTAAGATCGTCAAGATTCTCTTCAAATTAGTCTTATACATTATTATACCGGTCCTGCTGGCATACTTCATCATGCAGAAGATCGACCCCAAATTTACCCTGCTGGTTGTTTCGGCCACAATCACTCTGTTCTCCAAATTCCTGTTCGGCAAAGCCAGTTCCGGCTGACGGCTTTGGGTCTGACGCTTGCTAAAATCAAACCTATTGTCTATTTTCCTGTAAAATAACAAAATGGGAGATCGTTTATGAAAATCAGGCTGACGAGATTAACCTTTGCGGCCGTGGTCGCGGTTGTGGCCCTGTCCTCAATATCTTTCGCCGGTGATAAATTTGTCTACCCCGAGGCCCCGGTCAAGCCGGTGGTCGATGATTATTTCGGTGTCAAGATTACTGATCCTTACCGCTGGCTCGAAGACGCCAATTCGCCGGAAACGCAGGCCTGGGTCGACGCCGAAAACAAGCTGACCCACGACTTTGTCAATACCCCGGAGCGTGAGAAATTCCGGGAAGAATACGCCAAAATGTATGACTACACCAAGTATTCCACTCCCAGACAAAAAGACGGGCGGCTGTTTTATAATAAAAATGAAGGACTCCAAAACCAATCGATTCTCTATATGCAAAAGGACAGTCAGCCCAATCCGGTCGTGGTTTTCGATCCCAATAAATTCGCCCCCGACGGTTCGGTCGGTCTGGGCACATATTCTGTCAGCCCCGACGGGCGTTATATTGCCTGCGGGTTATCGTACAGCGGCCACGACGAGCAATTGATACTGATCAAAGATATCGATACCGATAAATTCCTTGCCGATACTATCCGTTATACCCGTCTTGATGCCCCGGCGTGGCTGCCCAACGATAGCGGCTTTTTCTACAGCCGTTTTCCAAGACCGGATGAAGTGGATAATGAAGAAGATATGACCTATTATCAAAAGGTCTGCTGGCATACGTTGGGGACGCCGCAGTCCGAGGATGTTATCATCTACGAGGACCCCGTCAACAAGCGCTACGGATTTGAACCGCAGGTGACCGACGATGGACGGTTTCTTGTAATTCACGTCTGGCGAGGAACCGACCGTGAGAACCTGGTATATTATAAAGAACTCATGGACAACGGCCCGGTCGTCAAACTGCTTAACGACTGGGACGCCGAATATCGCTTTCTCGGAAATTACGACTACACATTTTATTTTCAGACCGATCTGGGCGCCCCGCTGGGGCGGGTGATTTCGATCAATGTGAGAAAGTCGGAGAGGTCGGCCTGGAATGAGGTTGTCTCGGAGCGCGACGACGTCCTCGAGGGAATTAAACTGGTCAATATGAAATTTGTCGGGCGGTATCTTCACGATGCCTACAGCAAGCTATACATATACTTCCTCGACGGGTCGTTCGAAAAGGAAATCCCGCTGCCCACGATGGGGACGGTCAACGCCATATCTTGTCGCCAGAGAGACCGGCATGTTTTTATCAATTTCGGATCGTTCCTGTACCCGAATACAATATTCAAGTACGATTTCGACAAGGACAACCTTACCACCTTTTTTAAATCTAACGTCGATTTCAACCCGGACCTTTTTGTTACCAAACAGGAGTTCTGCCAGTCCAAAGACGGCACCCGCATCCCGATTTTCATAACGCATCTTAAGACGCTTAAGCAGGATGGGTCCAATCCGACCTTATTGTACGGTTACGGCGGCTTTCAGGTCAACGAGACGCCGTTTTTCTCGGTATCGCGATCGCTGTGGATGAAACAGGGAGGCATCCTGGCGGTGGCCGTGACCCGGGGCGGCAATGAGTACGGTGAAGCGTGGCATCGCGCCGGTATGCTCGAAAATAAACAGAATGTTTTCGATGACTTCATTGCCGCGGCTGAGTATCTGATCAAGGCCAGGTATACCAATACGTCACGGCTGGCTATCGAAGGCGGCTCCAACGGAGGGCTGCTGGTCGCGGCCTGCATGGTGCAGCGACCGGATCTGTTCGGGGCGGTCATCTGCGAGGTCCCTCTGACCGATATGCTCCGCTATCAAAATATGGGTGTCGGGCACTGGTGGCAGGGCGAGTACGGCAACGCCGACCTCGATTCCGAGCAGTTTAAATATCTCAGGGCCTACTCGCCGTACCATAACATTAAGAAGGGAACGACCTATCCGCCGGCCCTGATAACCACCGCCGACGGCGACGACCGGGTGTCGCCGGGCCACGCCAAAAAATTCGCGGCGGCCCTGCAGGCGGCCGATTCGGGCCAGAATCCGATTTTGCTGCGAGTCGAGGGGATGGGAGGCCACGGGCATACTTTGGCGACGGATGTCATCATCAACGAAGTCGCCGACACGTACGGTTTCCTGTTTAAGGTCTTTGATATGAAAGTAAAGGATTTTAATCCGTAAGACATAATGACTGTCTTGATATTTTAATAATTTGCGGGGATTGATGTGACTCACAGAAAGTTATTGATCATCGTTTTTGTATTTCTTTTGCTCGGCGCAATGACACAGGCCGCGGGGGCGGTATCGGTAGATATACGGCATTATGACATAAAAATCGTGCACGATAAACCCGACTCGGTCTTTCGGATCAATTGCCTGATGGATATTTATAAAAACGCCGGCGTCGACACTATCGGTATGTACTTTACTCAATTTGCAGGGCTGGATAGCGTGATATTGTCGTCATCATCCGGGTCGTTTCCCGCCCAGTCGGGTTTTGAATGGCGTCTTTTCAAAGTGATTGTACCTCCGAAATTGCGCGATGACACTTTAATGGAAATGAAGGTCTTTTACACACTTCCGGCGCCGGACATTACCGATAAATTTATGCTCGAACAAAATAAAGTATGGTACCCGCAGATAAACAATGACCTTGCCACCTTCAAGGTCACTGCGGTCGTCTATCCGCAATACATGACAATAAGTAACGGCGATCTCGAATCGATAACCGACGCCGACGGCAGAAAAGAATACGCCTGGAAGTCGGATACACCCACAAACCGAATCTCTCTTATTATCGCTCAGGATAATTTGTATCAGACTTCTATGTACAAATGCCCTGAATCCGGGACCGAAATATATTTCTACGCCGAGACGGTGGATAAACAATCGCAGGAGAAGATAGCCAAAGAAGCCGGTTCCGCGATGGATTTTTATTCTGAAAATATAGGCCCGTACTTGTACAAGCGTCTGTCGATAATAGAAACACCGAACCGCCCGGGGGCTGAAGTCGGACCCGGCCTTATGTTAATCGGGCCGGATGTAATCGGACGGTTTCTCGACGGTAATTATGAAGAACTCGGCTCCATGACGGCCGTTGAGTGGATAGGAAACGGTATGTACCTTAAGCTGCGCGGACCGGGAGCGTTCTTTTTAAACCTGTCGCTTCCTCAACATTTAAAACTGCTGTACATTACTCACGACGAAGGAAAACAGGCGTTACGGGACTCTTTGCAGACGCTTCTTGGAATTTACCGCGAGGTGGAAGGAAACATCGACGAGCCCGCTCTGCTCGATATCGACCTTCCCCGCACCGAGGTCAAAAGTAAAGTCCTGGTCGGGAAGGGACCATACGTGTGCGATCTGCTTCGTCAAACGATAAGCGACGATAAGTACTACGCCTTATTAAAAAAGGTGTATTCGGATTATAAGGGTCGTTTGTTTACCTTCGATGATTTCGAGAAAGAGCTGTTGAACGTTGATCCTGACAGCACGGGTTATAAAAGGCTGCATGACCTTATGACCAAGACCGGTATGCCGAAGTAAATTAAATATTGGGAGAGGACGATGAAAATATCGCCGTCGTTTACCGCACAGGACTGGCATAGTATATCCTTCAATTCCGAAAAAGACTGGCGCTGCGCCGTCAGTATATTCAAAGAACGCACCGAGGAACGATTCCTGCGGCCGATAGAGCAAATCGAAAGCTGCGCCTACGCCGGGTTTGCGGTGATGGCGCTCGACTGCCTCCTGATCGAAATGCTTCAGCAATTTCGCGAAGGTGTCAACAGGACGCCCACCGGGAAGTCAAAAGATTATTTCATCACTTTTCTTACCGGGACGTCGTTCGGTGATCACTTCGAAACGCGCCAGGCAGAACTTTTCTACCGGCATATACGCTGCGGCATATTGCATCAGGCGGAACTTCGCGGAAGCTCGAAAATTGTCAACAGCACGACCGACCCGATGGTGGCGTATTCCGCCGATGATCGTGGCCTGATTGTCAACCGCAAGTTGTTTCACGAATGCCTGATGAAGGAGTTCGAAAACTATCTGAAGATGCTGGCCGACGGATCGAACGAAGGCATCCGCAAAAAATTCTTAAAGAAGATGAAATCAATCTGCCAGACCGCGTGCGAAGTGGCATAATGTAAATTTGTTGGGCGATAATATGAAAACCCTAAAACGGAAAATTGAATGGTCGGATAAGTACTATCGGGATATGCTCGTCCAGCAGCGCCGTTTCCTCTGGCCCGATGACTATGTCCAGATTCTCGCCAAATGGTTGGGGATCAGGCAGGGGATGACCGCGGTCGACGTCGGCTGCGGCCTGGGATACATGGGCTATACATACTGGCCGTACTTCGGAAAGAAAGGCCGGTACATCGGAATCGATTGCTCGGAAAAACTATTGAAGGACGCCGCCAGAGCCGCGCGCGACTGGGCCAAAGGCGGCAAAACGGAATTTATCAAAGCCGATGCCTACAAACTGCCGCTCGACGACAACTCTGTCGACTGGGTGATGTGCCAGACCCTTTTGATGCACCTCAATAAACCGCAGAAGGCGCTCGAAGAAATGATTCGCATCCTCAAGCCCGGCGGGCTGCTTTTGTGCAAAGAGCCGGACAATCTTTCGGCGTCGATGCAGGTTGGTTATGGTTCGTATCCGAATATCAGCCTCGAAAACAGATTGCTGCTTATTAAATATGATATCCTGTGCTGTAAAGGTTCGATCAAGCTCGGCCGGGGTGACTGGAGTGTCGGGGCCCGTGTGCCGCATATGCTGGCAGAGTTGGGGATGAAAGAAATCGACGCCCGTCAGAATGATAACGTCAGGATTCTCGAGCCGCCGTACGAGTCCGAAAAGCAAAAGCATCGCTTTCAAATGGAATTGAAATCGCTCGCCGACGAAAAGGTCAGGACGCTTCGGTTGAAAGAAGGACGCGAGGAATTTCTGGCCGGGGGAGGAAGCGAGGAAGAATTCAGGCGAATAGTACAACTAACCCGGCGCATTCGCAATGTCGTCAAGAAGCAATATCAGCAGAAGACATATTACGGTTTTATGGCGTCTAATTTCTTTGCGATCAAAGCCCTCAAGCCGAAAAAATCCTAAGATTTGTCGATAAATCCGCCGATTTATAGTAAAAGAATAATTTCGAGAAAGGAGCGACTATGCGTAAGCTAACGCCTTTCTTAGTATTATCTGCGGTGATCATGTGCCTCTGTCTAATAGTCCAGTGCGGAGATAAAGCGACAAATTCAACCGGATCGAGCACGGCCTTTCTGGCCGACCACAGCGTAATCGAGGATTTCGGCCTGATTCCGGAAACGACAGTCGATGAGATAAAAAACAATGTCGTAATGTTCTATGGACACACCTCGCACGGCAGCCAGATCGTGACGGGAATGTCCCTGATCCGCGACGAGGACCCGCTGTTCGATTTTAACAACGGCAGTGCTACGCTGGCGCTGGCTGAGTACGGTTCCGATCTCGGTGCCGACGGTGACACGTCGTGGGTGACGGTCACCCGGGATCATCTTACGGTTCACTCCGATGTCAACCTCGTGGTCTGGTCGTGGTGCGGTGGCGTTTCGGGTAATACGGTCGACGGTATCGATGCCTATTTAAACGCCATGAATGGCCTTGAGCACGATTACCCCGGCATTACATTCGTGTATATGACCGGGCATCTCGACGGGACGGGTGTCGACGGCAACCTGTACGCCCGCAATAACCAGATCCGGGCGTACTGCGCCCAGCACGATAAAGTCTTGTTCGATTTCGCTGATATTGAAAGCTATGACCCCGACGGCACTTTCTATCCGAACGAAAGCGACGCCTGTTCGTGGTGCGCCGATTGGTGCGACGGTATCACCTGCCCCGACTGCAGCTGCGCCCACTCGAACTGTTTCAACTGCTATCAAAAAGGCAAAGCGTTCTGGTGGCTCCTGGCACGGTTGTACGGGTGGAATGGAAGGTAGTGCAATTATGAATCTAACCACCCGTTGGGTGGGCTACATGATTATTGATGAATGAAAGTGAAAGTCGGCAATGATTTTTTGGAAAAAAAGAAAATGGCGGGATCGCACCATAATATGGCGAAAGCACCATGGTACAGGCAATATTGTAGAATTCGATGAGATTCTTGAAAATCTTAATAATCTAAAAAATAAGGAGCAAATTGAATTAAGCAAACTTGATAAAACGATAAGGCTTGTTATACCATGGGGAGAGCTACTACACCATTGTAATAATGAAGAATGGAATTATATCATTAAAATTCTCGAATTACCAAGTGATAAACACTAAATTTGTAGCCCACCCAACGGGTGGGTAAGCTGCGATAACGCACCATAAATTCAATTCGATGATAACATAGATTAGTGTGGCCCGACATTCTATGTCGAGTTTCAGGAATATGGTTTACGGAGTAATTGAAGATGTCGAAACCTCCTTCGCTTCGCTCAGGACCTTCGGCAGGGGTTTCGACCTACAAGAGATTAATCCAGCGCAAAGCCTTCGACCAGATTCAGGCCATTGGTCAGGACTTTGTAACCGTGATATGTCGTCGAGGTAATGACATTACCCTGAACGTCATAAAATTCAATCGTGATATCGTGCAGACCGGGCGGCACTTCGAAATCGCCTACCAGAATCTTACCGGGCAGAAGTCGCGCACCGCGAAGGTCGGCATTTTCCGAAATATCCGTTATGGCATCAATCGCCAGTTTAGCCAGCCATCCGCCCGCGTTTCCTTTGTCGACTTTCTTCTTTTGCTTCTCAGCAATCAGCCCCTTAGCCAGAGCCCGGGCGATAGTCTTAAGATATATCAGCGACCGTTTGGCTTTGAACGTCTCATCGGCCACCTTACCGACGTCCTCCAATAATTGAAGTGATCCCATATCGACCGAGTCGACCAAAACGCGCACGTCGGCGACTCTCGACGGTCTATCGTGAAGGTACGGTATCGCGAACTTGAAATAGTAATTTTCTTTGACATTCATCGGAAAATGGCCGTACTCCTGGCCCTGTCGCTCGGGATCGGTATAAAGCACCTGCACTAAATTGAGATCACTGTCGGTTCGAAGCCGAAGCTGCAGTGCCTCTTTAACCGGCGACATCCCCGCCAATCCCACGACCGACAAAATGGCTTTACTCGTATCGTCGGAATAAAACTTCACGTCGGGCGGATCGAAATCGTAAATGTGCGGCTGCTCTTTGAACGCCGCGCGGAGCAGATCGTAATCGAGATCGGCGTCGTCGTACTTACCGTCGGCGGCGTACATGTGCATACTCAAGTACCGGGCGAAAGCTGAATTGTTGAACCGCACCTTATCGGCCTTGTAGTCGATCTTAATACCCAGCGTGTCCTTGTCCTGCTCGCGCTGAAGTACCCGCGACATATCCGTATATTTTTGTTCGAGAACCTCCAGTTTGTGGTTGGAGCGTTTTATTTCGACAAAGGCATCGTCGAATTCATCGAGAGCGATATAGTTCAGCGCCGAAACCAGATTGCCGTAGAGGATTTCATAGTCTTCGCCCGAATACTCCTGGGCGTTGTCGTTCAAAACGTACGATAAAACCGCTTTGGATACACTCTTGGTGTACAATTCATCGGCGGCGAGGTCGGCCTCGTGCAGTCTTATATTGCTCGTATCGTAGTTCTCGGCGTAGTGCCAGGCCATCCCGGCGTCGATATAGTACACTAACCGGTCTTTTTTACCGTACTCACCCTCGGTCCTGGCTTTTTCGATACCGTCCGCAGCCGTCCGGTAATTGCCGGAGTGAAGCTCAGCGGTAATCGGGCCGTAGAACGCCTTATTGGTCGCGACCGAGCCACAGCCGATCAAAAGCAGTCCGGCCAGCGGCAAAATAAAAATCGCCGCCGACCGGAAAACTCGAAATTTACGCAAAAAATCTACCACTTGGTTTTACTTTTGGAAATTTCCTTTTTGATCTTCTTGGTGCCGATCCAGACCTTTTCCATTGTCTCGATATTTATCATTTCGAGGTCGGTCTGGTAGTACTTGACGAGCGTGCCACCGGCTTCATCGTTGATAGTCTTGACCGAACCCATCAGGATGAAATCGGCGCCTGTTTCGTTGCGGATTTTTTTCATCGTCTCCGGCGACGCAAACTCTTGCTGGTCGAAACGCTCCTCGCGGATTTCCTGACGGTAATCCTTGGCGGCCACAAACCGCACCTGCCCGGAGTTGATCAGTTCACGCTCGAAGTCGGTCGTGAACACTTCGACATCGATATGCTCGTCGCTTTTATTGCGGATCGTGCCGACCGTTACGACCGGGTTCTGGCCTGATTCCTTGACATAATTGGTCAGCCACGGCCGGGACAGACAGTCCGAGACCATTTCTTCGGCCACGAGGCGGGCGTCGGTATCGTTCCAATTGCCGCTCAAATCGGTCTGAGTTTCCGGATTGATGCGGTAAACCTTTTTCGAGGAACCGCAGCCGATAGCCATCAAAGCCACGATCAGGAGCAAAAGTCCCTTTTTCATAAAGACTCCTTTCTATAATTTCAATTTTTCTTTGTTCCGGTATATCGGATAAACCCAAACTTTATATATGCACCTCGCGAAAGCAATAATAAAAAATCTCAGGTTTTAGTT
>CAZMWI010000105.1:5822-11082 GCA_964569945.1 uncultured Ignavibacteriaceae bacterium | reverse complement strand
GACAATCGGTATCGCTCCTTCGAGCGAAAGAACGCCGCCGGCTACCATCCCGACAACGATGGTAGTAGTGGTCGAGGATGATTGAATAACCGACGTCGCCAGCATCCCTATAAACAGGCCGACAAGCGGGTTGGAAGTCGTCGTCAAAAGAGTCTTGGCGAAGTCTTTTCCGAATAGCTTGAAAGAATCGCCCAAAAGCGAAATTGAAAGAATAAAAAGATAAAGAAAAACCAGCAACCCGGAAATTTTCAGAACGACCGTAAGGACTTCTTTATCCGGACGCTTAAGCTGCTGAAATAATCCGCCCCCCGAGGAAGCTTTTGTCGCCTCCACCCGGATCCTCTCCTGATGTTTTATCCCGCCAAATTTTCGGCGAATATAAACCTCAGGTGGAATCAAGTCAAATGATATATCCGATTAAATTGTCAGCCCCGCACTTTTTTTATGGCCCAGCCCAGACGCTTGCCATATTCCACGCAGGCGGTGAGGGTATCATCGGTCGGACCTTCGGTGCCGTCCAATCCCACTTTTGCAATCGGGCCCCACTGATTGGCCCCTTTTCCGTAACCGGGCATATCATTCACGAATCCCGTCATAACCAGGCCAAGTTCGAGAAGTGTACCATACAGGGCCATCTGCGTCATTTCCATCCCCGAATTGGGATTGCCGCCGGAAACGAATACTCCGCCGACGCGGTTTTGCAATGCTGCTTTCATCCACAGGCCGCTGGTGCTTTCGATAAACGACTTTAGTCTGTCGCCGATTGATCCCATCCGGACCGGAGAACCGAGGATAATACCGTCGTATTCGAGCAAATCCTCCGCTTTGGCCTCGGATGCTTTGGCCAGTGTGACGGCTATTCCTTCTTCTTCCAAACCCTGCAGGATTTTTCCGGCCATTTGTTCGATATGACCATATTCCGACATATACACAATAATAGCTTTCATTTTCCCTCTCTTTTAAAAACTGATTGCGGATTTCAAGACGATACGGACAGAAACGGAAACATCATGGATTCAATTTTTTTGAAAAGGTCCGAAATCCAGAAGGCTGTCGGCGGGGGGCGGATTTTCCTCAGGGATTTCATGCACGGGAACCATCAGCAGGTCGACATCTTCGCCGTCCCTGATAAGCTGCAAATAGACGCCGTCGGTGTCGATCTTATCCAGAATCTTCGCCATCAATTCGCGGGCGTTGTGGGGGTACTCACCATTGACCCGTTTGATCTGGTCGCCGACCATAAGTCCGTTGGCATAGGCCAGACCCAGGGTGTCGATATCGACCACTTCGAGATATCCCCGTGAAGTTTTGGAAACCGAAAAACCGAGCCGGCCACCTCCGGCGGAGAGTTTCATCTGAGCCTGACTATTCTGATCACGGGGCTTTACCTTCCGCACGCGCGGCGCTTTGGTAAGTTCGATAAGCGGCGAGAACGCCGACTCGCGGGTGATGTAGAAAAGCATCGGAGTTTCCGGGCTTAGTTTCCAGTTGTGCCGAAAATGATTACGGTAAATTTCCCAGCCGGGATTGTGGATTCTAAACTCCTCGGAACTCAATATCTGATCGAGGCTGTCGGTGGGCATAACCAGTTCAGAGGTGGCCACCGCCAGCGTCAGCGAGAGAATATCGAAGCGGTATTGTGATTGTTCCATCAGTGGGTGGCGTCCGACCCCGGAATTGCGGTATTGCACCTGATACAACTGCATCAGGTTTCTTCCGGACAAAATTCTAATCAGATTGAAAAAGCGATACAGCCCGGTCGGGGCAGCTTCGATATAGGTCTGATGTTTGATTCCTTCAATCGGCAGAACCAACGGGTCATACATGAACTCGACCGGAAGATAGCGCAGAAGGCGGACGTCCAAACCGCGCTCGACCCAGTTGACTCCCGACAAAGTTTCTATAATTCCAAGGATTTTGGTCCCGAGACTGTCCCACATGGCGACCAGTGAGGAATCCTCGTTAGCCGCTTTGCGCAGATCGCGATAGACATCATACTCGCTTTTGTAATAATCAGGATAAAAATCTTTCTGCAGGTAGAAGCTGTTGGTTACCAGATCGACATCGGGGAGGTTCGCACGAAAATAAGCTGAGTCCGGCCAGTTTACTATCGAATCGGCCGGCGCGGCCTCCTGCTCTTCAGGTATATCCTGCGCCAGCGCCGTCCCGAATATCAGGGCCAGAAACAACAAGATTGCTGCAAAATTATAGTGCCTTCGTTTCATCGGGCCGTAATCTGCGAATATTCGGTCCGTAATGCAAGACTAAATTACAAGAATATATCGGCCGGATTATTGCGGCGTGCCGTTGCCGTTGTAAATTAAACCGTCCTTGAGCTTGATTATACGCTGGGTATGATTCCCGATGTTTTGATCGTGCGTTATGATGATGATTGTGTGGCCGTCCTCATGAAGTTGGTCGAACAGCTTGATAATCTCGCCGCCGGATTTGCTGTCCAGATTGCCGGTCGGTTCATCGGCCAGAATCAGGTTGGGCCGGTTGGCCAGTGCCCGCGCGATAGCGACTCGCTGCATTTCGCCGCCGGAGAGTTCGGTCGGCTTATTGGCGAGCTTATCGGCCAGTCCGACAGAGCTCATAACTTCAGCCACCCGCTGACGCCGCGTTTTCGATTTAACACCGGCGAAAAGAAGCGGTATCTCGACGTTTTCCGCAGCGGTGGCGTACGGTAGCAGGTTAAAGGCCTGGAAGACAAATCCAACTTTGCGGTTGCGAATTTCGGCCAGTTGATTAGGCGTTAGGTCCTTAACCGGCTGCTCTTCGAGAATATAGTCACCGTCAGAGGGGACATCCAGACAACCCATGATAATCAAAACGCACGATATACCCCAACCCCAACGCCCCAACATCCAAACCAACACCATCTCCTCGATATCTATAGAAACGCCTTTTAAGGCTTTGAATTCCACGTTACCTGTTTTGTAAACCTTTTGAATGTTGGACATCTTAAGCATATTGAATCCCCGCTAAGTCTATAGCTTCCTATTCATATCGTAACGACTGCACCGGATCGACCGATGAAGCCTTCATCGCCGGAAACAGTCCGGATAAAAACCCGATCATTCCGAGAATTAACGTAACGATTAACCCTATTTCGAGCGAGACGCTCGGTTTGCCCATGAAGTTTATTGCTTCCGATTGTATGTCGACCCGTTTGAACGCTTCGGTCAGGACATAGGCCAGGGCCATGCCGAGCAATCCCCCGAAAAGCGTTATCCAGAGAGCTTCCAGAACAAACTGCACGAGTATATATATCCGGCGTGCTCCGAGTGCCATCTTGATTCCGATTTCACGGGTCCTTTCTTTGACCGATACATACATTATGTTCGCAACCCCAACCCCGGCGATTATAAGAGTCAAAGCGCCGATCATCCCGAGAAACAGCTGAATGCCAAGGGCTATTTTTTCTTCTTCCTTTTCGCTTTCGAGTATGTCCCAGGTCCATAGGGCCGATTCATCGCTGGGGTTGAATTTGTGCTTGGCGCCCATGACCTCGAAGAGGTGTTTTTCGACGGCTTCGTGCTGGTCTTTGTTGGCCGGTCGGTAGATGATATTATCAAGGTATGGGTCCCCAAAGATTCCGACAAAAGTCGTGGCGGGAATGGCGATAACGTCCTCATCGCGACCCTGGTACGAACTCTGCTGCATCTTGTGTTTCATAACCCCGATAACTGTGAACGGCGTCCCGTTAATCGTTATTGTTTGGCCTATGGGATTAACCGGCTGGCTTGATTTTCCCGTTAAATCGGATGACCCTCCGGCGAACAGGCGTTCATAAACCCGATCTCCAAGAAAAGCAACCCGTCGGCGCTGCTGTATATCCGCATCGTTGATGAAACGTCCACCCATTTGCGGAATAAAATTGCGCAGACCTTCATAAACTGGGAAGAGGCCGTTGATTCTTTCATTCAGCAGATTGCTGCCGTACCGGACATCCGCCCCCCAGCGGATATATTCACCCGAAACGGCTTCCATATCCGGCATGCGCTCTCTGATATAATCTATATCATCGGGAAGCAACGAAATGTGGCGGCCCTTGCCGAAACCCTCGAAAGGTATCGATGTTTGTCCTCCCCAGACGATGACGATGCCTTCGCCAAGCCCTTTAGTGCCGTTTTTCATCTGATACTTCAGTCCTTCGCCGAATGCAAGAAGAAGCATTATCGAAAGTGTCCCCCAGAGAATAGCCAACAGCGTCAGGCTCATTCTTTTTCGCTGTTTGCGGAAGTCCCGCAGGAAGACATTTATAATTACAGATGGTCTCATAATCTTTTAAAATAGTTTCAAAGCTTTAACCGGCTCCAGTGCCGCCGCTTTGCGGGCCGGGAAAAAGCCCGACAGAAGCGCCACGATGCCTAAAACGCCGACACTTATAAAAGTGATAAACGGTCTGATAACCGGGACCCCGAGTTCATCGTTCATGCCGAGGTATGGAAAAACCTTGATGATCCCGAACGCCACCAGGAAGCCGAGAGTCCCTCCGAGTAATGTCAATAGGAGTGTTTCGAAAATAAACTGCCCCATGATAGTCAGTTTCTTGGCCCCGAGGGCCATCTTGATGCCGATTTCTTTGGTGCGTTCTTCAAGCACGACATTCATGATATTGGTAACCCCTATGCCGCCTGTAATGAGAGTCAGAATTCCGATAAATATTAAAAATGCCTGAAAAGCAGTGAAGAGTGTTTTCCAGAAACGCAGGCTTTCGGTTGTGTCCCAAATCGAAAGGGCTTCGGTATCATCGGGATCGAAATTATACTTTCCGGCCATGTACTGATAAATAGATTTTTTGGTTTGCGGCATTTCGAATACCGTCTGCGACTGGACGATAATATCGTTGGGGTAGCGGAAGCTGTACATCGTCAGAAAGGTCGATGAAGGTATATAGCAGTTGCGGCTGTCGCGGCCGCCGTAAGATCCGCTTTGCACCTTTTCCTTAAGAATTCCGATGACTATAAAGGGCACCCGGTTGACCAGAAGTATCTGCCCGATCGCGTCCTCGCTCGGGAAAAGTTTTTCGGCCAGTTGGTTTCCGATAAAAATCACCCGGCGTTTATCGGCGATATCGAAAGCGTTGATAAACCGGCCGCCCATTTGAGGAATAATATTGCGCATCTCACCGAATTCCGGCCAGACCCCGCTCACTCGACAGAGCATATTGTCTTTTTTGGATTTTACCGGGACGTTCCATTTGGTGAATTCCGGCGATATCTTGTGTATACTGGGATAAGTGGCCTTTATTCTG
>CAZMWI010000105.1:0-5812 GCA_964569945.1 uncultured Ignavibacteriaceae bacterium | reverse complement strand
ACGTCTTCCTCGGTGAATCTGATGTGGCGGCCGCGCGGCAGCCCCTGCCAGGGCTTTGACGTTAGCCCCGGCCAAATCACGGAAATATTTTCGCCCATACCTTTGGCGCGGGTTTCCTGTTTGACCTGTATACCCTTGCCGAAAGACATCAAAAGAATAATGGCGGCCGTGCCCCAGAGAATTCCGAACATGGTCATGAAAGTTCGCAACTTCTGGGAGCGCATGTCCCGCAAAAACTGCTTAATCGACATAAAAGGCAGCATTTATTGAATCTCCCGGGGAGGTCTTTCCACCAGCAGGTCGCCTTCACTGACCCCCGATTTGGCTTCGATGTTTATGCCGTCGGAAAGCCCGGTTTCGATAGGAACCTGGGTAATAGTGCCCAGCGTATCCTGCACTTCAACGAACGACGTGTCGTTGGTGGTGGTTATCAGTCGCTCAGGTACCAACAGAATATCCTTGGCCTGACTGATGATTAGATCGGCATTGGCCGAATATCCGGCGCGGAGCAAATGACTGCCGGTTTTAGTGATTTCTATCTCGACGTCGAAGACGTTAGAGCCCTGGTCGTTGCGGGCCTTGGGTGATATCTTCGAAAGAGTGCCCAAAATGGTATCGTTGGGCAGCGCCCCGACTTTGATGTTGGCTTCGAGTCCGAGGTGCAGGCGCCCGACATCAATCTCATCGACCGTCCCCTTGAAAATCAGATCGTCCATGTACGCCAGCGTCATAAGCTCGGTTCCGGCCTGATACGACGTCAGCGGCACGACCGGGTCGCCTTCTTCGACAAGACGCGATAGCACCATGCCTCCAACTTTGGACCGGACAGTGTTATCGACGGTAATATCGGCGATTTTCGTTTCTCCGGATTGAATCAGGGCCAGTTTTTCTTTGGACAGTTTCAATCTGAGCTCGGCTTCGTCGGATGCGGCCTGTTTGGATTCGAGGTCCTGCGAGGATATCAATCCCTTTTCAGCCAGCGTGTTCAAACGATCGTACTCTCGCTTGGCGTTGTCGTACGAAACCTGGTAAATTTCTACCTGTCGTTTGGCTTCGGCGAATTCCAGCGGGGTCGGGTCGGGTTCGACATCTATCAATGGGTCGCCGACTTTGACCTGATCGCCAACCTCGACGTGGATCTTCTTGACGACGCCGGAAATTTTCGATTTGACGGCGATTTCTCTTTTGGGTTCGATCTGGCCGACCGCCAGCGCTTTATCAATGATCGAACCTTTGGTGACAGGAAATGTCTGGAAACTGGTATCTTTGGAGGCCGAGCCATCGATGGCGAAAAATAAAACGGCTCCAACCAAAACGACAATGAAAGCGATAAACAGAATTTTTTTAATCATGGATCCCACTCAAATTTTAAGGTCAGTTAATTGCGATAATCATAATCAAAACTACGCCCTAATACGGATTTTGTTTCGAGCTGTTTACTAATAAATTAGTTATACCTTAGACTAAAAAATTGCATATAGGACCAATGTTTTTGGCTGTTGCCATAAAAGTCGGATTATCCCGGGAAGGTATCACCCGTCCAAACGATGCTTTGACAACGAGAGGAGAATAATTTATCTTATGCGCCTGCAAGTTTGGAGAGAGATGTGAAGATTTGTGCAAGATGTATATTGACCGCTTTTGTTTTGTCTTGTATGGCGATATTTGTCACGGGCTGTGGATCGGATAAGACTGGCGGAGGTGCCAAAACCGCGGCACTGTCTGATAAAACCGACAGCCTGACTATCGAACTGGACGGAAGGGACGCCATGTCGGTTCTGGACTTGACTGCGGAAAAGCACGAGGTGGAGACCCATGAAAGCCCGATGGGGACATTTGTTAAAGCCATCGATTCGGTAGGGTCGGGCGATGGTTACTGGTGGCTTTTTACTATAAATGATAGCACAATTAACACCGCCTGTGACAAATACATAACGAAGAAAGGCGACGTTATCAAATGGCACTTTAAGAAACCGTGAGTGATAATAAATGATGTCAATAGATCAAATAATAAATTCCGGTAAGCTGTTTTTTATCGCCGGGCCGTGCGCGATTGAATCGAAAGAAGTTTGCTTCGAAGTCGCGGTGCGTCTGGCAGAATTGTCCGGCAAGTTCGATGTTCCGATCATATTCAAATCGTCGTATGCCAAGGCGAACCGTCTGTCGGGCGAGTCGTTTTCGGGACACGGAATGGATTTCGGGCTGGGGGTTCTATCCGAAGTCAGGGAGAAATTCCAACTGCCGGTTTTGACCGATATTCACGAAACCTCCGAAATCGCCCGGGTGGCAGAAGTCGTCGACATTTTGCAAATCCCGGCCTTTTTATGCCGCCAGACGGAACTGGTCCGTCAGGCCGCCGTCTCGGGAAAATGGATAAATATCAAGAAAGGGCAGTTCATTTCACCCGACGATATGGATAAAATTGCCGCCAAGGCCGGATCGAAAAAAGTCATGCTGACCGAACGGGGTAGCTCTTTCGGATATCACAATCTGGTGGTCGATTTCCGGTCGTTTGTCATGATGAAAAAATACGGGTTTCCGGTGATATACGACGTCACGCACTCGCTGCAGCTGCCGGGCGGCGGGGGACACAACAGCTCAGGACAGCCTGAATTCGTGATCCCGATGGCCCGCGCGGCGGCGGCAATCGGAATCGACGGCATCTTTGTCGAAACGCACCCGGAACCGTCGAAGGCTCTGTGTGATGCCGCCTCGATGATTCGTCTTGACCTGATGGAACAACTTATCGGCGAAGTGGCAGCCATCCACAACAGCCGCGAAGAAATGCAGGGGCGATAATATGGCAACGAAGAAAAAACACCTGACCCGTCGCCAGTTGGTGAAACAGTTTGAACCGATCAAGCTTCTGGCGCTGGACGTCGACGGTGTTCTGACCGACGATCATATTTATTTCGGGCCGGACGGCTTTGAAATGAAAAAATTCCATGTGTCCGACGGGTTTTATATTGTCCTGGCCCTCAGGACCGGGCTGGAGATAGCAGTTGTATCGGGGAGGCCGTCGGAAGCGACAATCACCCGCATGAAAGACGTCGGCGTCAGGCATATATTGCAGGAAAAAGTCGACAAGTGCGAGCAGATAAAACCGCTTTTAAAAAAATTAAAATTGGATTTTGGGCAGGTGGCCTTTGTCGGCAATGAGATTCTCGATATCGGTCTGGCCAAAACCGTGGGGCTATCGATTGCTGTGCGTGATTCCGCGCCGGAACTGATCGAGACGGTCGATTTTGTCACCAAAGCCAAAGGCGGCTCGGGAGCGGTCAGGGAAATTATCGGAGCGTATTTCGAAAGCCGTAATATAAACCCGATCGACCTTGTGAAGTAAAATAGATTATGATTCTCGAAACCGGAAAAGAAGTCATTCGCAAAGAGGCCAAAGAACTGGCCGGTCTGGCCGAACGTCTCGATGAGAGTTTTGTCTCGGCGGTAAACAAGATTCTTGAATGCAAGGGTAGAGTAATTGTAACCGGGATGGGCAAATCCGGCATTATCGGCAAGAAGATAGCCGCCATGTTAAGCTCGATCGGGGTCGCCTCGTTTTTCCTCCACGCCGCCGAAGGCGTCCACGGAGATTTGGGTCTGGTTCGCGACGATGACATCATGATCGCGATAAGCAAATCCGGGGCAACCGATGAGCTCTACCAGATTCTCCCGGCGGTCAAACGGCTCGGCGTGGAAATTATTCTTCTGACCGGTCATCCCGATTCCCCGCTCGCAGCCAAGTGCGATATTATTCTGGACTGCTCGGTCGAATCCGAAGCGTGCCCGAACAACCTCATACCGACGACGTCATCGACTGCGGCCATGGTCATGGGTGACGCTCTGGCGGTAGCGCTCCTGAAACAGCGCAATTTCTCGCCCGAGGATTTCGCGTATCTTCATCCCGGCGGTTCGCTGGGGCGGCGATTATTATTGCATGTGTCGGATCGGATGCACGTCAATTCGGAAATTCCGATTGTCACCGACGACACCAAAGTCCGCGAGGCCATTTTCGAGATGACCGGAAAACGGCTGGGGTGTACGCTCGTGGTCGATAAGACTGGGAAGCTGACCGGGATTTTCACCGACGGCGACCTGCGGCGGCTGACCCAGACCGAGCAGGATATTTTTAAGTTCGCTATGACCGAAGTCATGATCAAGAACCCGAAATCGATAGATCCCGACGATATTCTGGACAAGGCCCTGTCCATTATGGAAAAACACTCCATTACGGTTCTTCCGGTAATAAACAAAGAGCGGAAGCCGGTCGGCATCGTCCACCTGCACGACATTCTCAGGTCGAAGCTGGTATAATTCCATGATTTTCACCAAAGAGCAAAAAAGAGCCGCGGTTTATATTGCCGTCAGATTTTTTTCGGCTCTGTTAAACGCCATCCCGAGATCGGCGGCGCTTTTTATCGGATCGGTTATAGGGAATCTGGTTTATGTGTTCTCACCGCGCGACCGGTTCAAGTCCCAAAGAAATATCTTTCTGGCGTTCGGGCGGGAGATGGATCAAAAGCAGATGAAAACGCTGGCGCGAAAAAGCTTTATCAATATGGGCCGCATGGCTATCGACGTCATACGCATTCGCAAACATTACGCGACTGAATTAAAAGACTCAATCGAAATAGAAAATCTGGAGCATGTAGACCGGGCGTACGATCAAGGCCGGGGGATAATCGTCCCGACCGGGCACATCGGTAATTTCGAGCTTCTGGCGGTGCATTTTGCCCAGATGGGCTACAAAGTCGGGGTGATCGGGCGCGAGCTTTATGACCCGCGTATCGATGAACTTATCCGGGGCAACCGCGAACAGATGGGCATGAAAGTTTTTGACACCAGGCAATCCCCGCGAGACATGATTCGCTGGCTCCACGAGGGGGGCATGCTGGGGGTTCTGATGGATACCGATTCATTCCGGGTGCGAAGCATGTTTGTCCCGGTGTTCGGGAGGCTCTCGCACACGCCGATCGGGCAGTCGATTATCGCGCTCAAGACCGATACGCCGGTGGTGCCGATAGTCTGCCTCAGAGACGGCAACGGTTACAAAATCAAGGTCTGGCCTGAAATTAAGATCGAAAGGACGGAAAATTTCGAGCGGGATGTGTATAATCTCACGAAAGAATGCACCCGGATATGGGAAAATATCGTTATGGATTATAAGGACCAATGGATTTGGATTCACAACCGTTGGCACAACCGGCCCGAAGAGCCGATAGACTATGTAGAGGAAATGGCATCATGAGAACACTGTTATTGGTTTTGAGTATATTAATCCTGTTCGCCTGCGGTGAAAACGATGAAATCAAGGCGCCGGGAGTACAGGCCGGAGCCGAGGCCGATTCCTCAGTTGTCCGTCCCGATCAGGAATTCAAGGACGCTCAGATATTTTTGTATGATAAAGACCGCATGACGACCGATATCAAGGCCGGCCTTATAAAAAAATACGAAAAGCAGGATTCTACTTTGGCGTGGAACCTCGAAGTTTTCTTTTATGATACAACCGGTACCCAAAAATCGCACCTCGTTTCAGACAGCGGGCTGATCCGCGAAGAGACCAACCTTATGGACGTTTACGGCGACGTGCGGGTTGTCAGTAATGACAGCGCCAAGCTGTTTTCGCAGCATCTCAATTACAATTCGGGTGAAAATCTTATCACTACCGACAGTTTTGTCACGATTATCACGCAGGCCGGGGATACGGTGGGGGGTTACGGGTTCGAGGCCGATCCCAAACTCGGCAATTGGTCGCTGAAGCGCCAGGTTTACGGTTCTATGAAAGGCGCCGAGCCGTTTCTGAAATAATTATCAA
>CAZMWI010000104.1:0-11115 GCA_964569945.1 uncultured Ignavibacteriaceae bacterium | reverse complement strand
GTTTTCGCCAGAGATTGATGATCCCGATCTTCAACCAGAGCGGCAAAGCGGTTGCCTTCGGCGGGCGAGCCCTGAAAAAAGGCGAGGTCGCGAAGTACGTCAACAGCCCGGAGACGGCGCTGTATCATAAAAGCAGCATTTTGTACGGTCTCAATTTCTCGCGGCAGTTTATTCGGGAGAAAAATGAAGTCATCATCGTCGAGGGTTATTTCGACCTCATTTCGCTCTTTCAGGCCGGAATAAAAAACGTTGTGGCCTCGTCCGGGACCGCCTTCACTCTCAAACAGGCGCGGCTGCTGTCGCATTTCGCCGATACGGCCTTTCTGTTTTTCGACAGCGATTCGGCCGGACAAATGGCTGCTTTGCGCTCGGTCGACGCTCTATACGACGCCGGTCTCGAAGTGGAAGTCATGTCCGCTCCGGAGGGCGACGACCCCGATTCGCTGGCCGTCAAAGGCGGCGCGGAGGCAATCGAAAAAGTCCACAGCGAAGCCGAGAGTTTTATAGAATACCGCATCCGCCGCGCCGATCAGGATCAGGATGGTATCGTCGCCCGGAAGAATTTGATTAAAGAATTTGCGACTTTATTTCAAAGGGTCGGTGACGCAACCCTTCGCGATGTCATGATCCTTGACGCCGCCGAGCGGATGAAAATCCCACCCCGGCAGTTTTATAATATTATGAACCAAAAAAATGGCGGTGGCTCGGGGTCGACAGCCGTTGAGCCGCCTCGTAAAATAGAAATCAATGAACGCGATCTGTTGTCGCTTATGATCTGCAACCCGGAGGAAATCGCAAAGGTTATGGAGAAACTGACTCCAGAGGATTTCCACATTCCGGCCCACCGGGCGATCTACGAGAGCATCATTGACGTCTTCAAAAAATCCGGGGTGTTCACCGAATCAGGGCTTATCAATCAAATAGAAGATCAGGCTTTGCTGACCGATATAACCTCACTGGCCGCTATCGACTGGTCGGGGTACAATGTCCCGTCGACCGTCCGTGGTCTGGTAAGAAAAATACAGGACCTGAAACGCGAACGAATAATTGATACGCTCAAAGGACAGCTCAAGGACGCCGAAAGCAAGGGCGATTCAAAAACGGCCGAAAGACTCCAGAACGAAATCATGGACCTGATTAAAAGGCGGGAGCAGTAAGCAACATGCTGCGGCGTCTCTATATAAAAAATTTCGCTCTCGTGCGCGAACTGGCAATTGAATTCGCTCCGGGGATGAACGTCCTGACGGGCGAAACGGGTGCGGGCAAATCGGTTATTATAGGCGCCCTGGCGCAGGTATTGGGCGAGCGGGCCGATCGCGATGATATCCGCTCCGGCGAAAAGACAGCCGTCGTCGAGGCCGAGTTTGATATATCTAAATCAAAAAAAATCGTCAGTTTGCTCAAAGACAACGGCCTCGATTGCGAGAACAGTGCACTTTTAATCAGAAAAGAAATTTTCGCCGGTGACCGTGCCACGAGAGTCTTTGTCAACGACCAGCAGATTACGGCCAAACTGCTCAAAGACATCACCGATCATCTGGCTCAGCTCTACGGCCAACATTCGCATCAGCAGTTGATCGACGAGAAAAATCATCTGTCGTTTCTGGATTCATTCGCCGGGCTGTCGACGTCTGTCGAAGAGCTGGCCGCAGTCTTTTCCGACTGGCAAAACGCCGAGCAGCGATTGAAAGCGGCCATCCGCCGCAAAACCGAAAGCGAGAAAAATCGCGAACTGATGCAGTTCCAGAAGCAGGAGATCGAAAAAGCCCGCATACGGGCCGGCGAAGAGGAAGAGCTTCTGGCCGAACGCAAAATTCTCGACTCGGCCGCCCTTCTTGGTCAGAAGTGCACTTCGATTTTGAACATCCTCGATGGCGACGAAAACGCTGTACTATCCGGTTTGAGCGCCTGCACCAAAGAGATGGCGCAAATACTTCCGGTCGATAAAAACCTCCATCCGATGAGCGAGATGCTGGACAATGCGTCTGTCAACCTTGAGGAACTTCGTTCCAATCTTGAGTCGTACATGTCGTCGATACCCGATGACCCGGTACGGCTCGAAGAAATCAATCTTCGGCTCGACGAAGTCTACCGGCTCAAGAAAAAATACGGCGGCTCAGAGGATGGCATATTACGATCCTTCGATGAAATCAACGCCGAACTGGGCCGAATAGACAATATCGATCAGGATATAGTGCACCTTCGGAAGCAGTCCGAGGATTATAGAAAAGACTATGCCCAAATGGCCGCAGCCATCTCCGAGAAACGACACAAGACGGCTGCAATGCTGTCCAAAATGGTCAAGACAGAGCTGGCCGATCTGGCGATCGGCGATGCCGGGTTCGAATGTGAATTTATGGAAACCTATGACCCCGATGGCATCGAATATGGCGGCAATCGTTTAAAAGCCGAACCGACCGGGCTGGAGGATATCCGCTTCATGTTTTCCGCCAATCCCGGCGAACCGCTCAAACCGCTGTCATCGACGGCTTCCGGGGGCGAGATTTCGCGCGTCATGCTGGCGCTCAAAACCGCCGAGCAGGCCCGCCGCAAAGAAAGCCAGCCGCTTCTGGTTTTCGACGAAATCGACTCCGGCATCGGTGGCCACACCGCCCGCTCGATCGGGGAGAAACTCAATTCTTTGGGCCGCGACAATCAATTGCTGGTCATCACACATTTGCACCAGATCGCCGTTTTGGCGGACCATCATTTTGCAGTCGAAAAAGTCACATCGGACAATAAATCAGGGCGGCGGGTTATCTCCGTCAGGAAGCTGGACGAAAAAGACAAAGTCGGGGAGATCGAGCGTATGTTAAGCCTTGGCGATAATGGGCTTTCGTAGCGAATTTTAATTATTTATATTGTTGTGTCACTTAAGAATAAATTACAAATTAATTCGAATATATGATTTTTATCGCGGTATATAAAACGGAAGACAAAACAGCCGGTGACGCCGAGTTGGTGGTTTTAATTGCCGAAGGCGACAAAAAGGCTATGAAGGCATTGGTGGACCGCTATAAGAAACGAGCCTATTTTTTGGCATTAGGCATAGTGGGGAATAAGGATGAGGCTTTTGACATTTCACAGGAAGCTTTTATCAGGGTGTTCAAGTCGGCCCCGAAATTCGAAAGCGGCCGCGACTTTTTCCCCTGGTTTTATTCCATTGTGGTCAACCTTTGCAAAGACTGCCTGGCTCGCCGCAAAAACAGGGAGTCGAGGGAAATGAATCTGGATGACGCCGCATATCTGCTGGTCGCCGACTCCAATCCCGAGGATTCCGTGATCAAAGAAGAGCAGGCCCGCGATATCCAACAGGCCCTGATGGAGCTCGATTTCGAGGACCGCGAGATAATCATGCTCAAGCATTTTAAAGAATACTCATACGACGAAATTGCCATCCTCCTGAAAATACCGAAAGGCACGGTGATGTCCCGGCTGTACTATGCCCGCAAAAAACTGGCAAAAAGGTTGGCAAAATATGTCTGAGAAAAATATCAATGTCATGCTGTCGGGATACGTCGACGGAGAACTGACTCAGGACGAAATGATGTTGTTCGAGAGCCATCTCAAAAGCGACCCCGAACTGCGCAAAGAACTGGAGACATTCAAGAAACTGAAGGAGATAACCGGGGCTATGAAGTACGCAGATATTCCCGAATCTGTTTGGGTGGGCTATTGGGCGTCGGTATACAAACGAATGGAACGGGGTTTCGGGTGGATACTGATGTCGATTTCGGTCGTGCTTTTCGCTGCGATCGGGTGTTATTACATGTTTCTCGATTTCTTTTTAAGTCCTGATACGTCGATAATTCTGAAAATCGCCGTCGGAACCGGGCTCTTGGGACTGATTGTTATGCTCGTTTCTATAATCCGTGAACACCTGTTTGCCTTTAAGCGCGACAGATACCACGAGGTGAAAAGATGATAGTTTGTACGACCAATGACATCCCCGGCAAGAAAATAATCAAAACCTTGGGGATGGTGCGTGGCAATACGGTTCGGGCGCGGCATATCGGGCACGACATAATGGCTCAGCTGCGCAATATCGTCGGCGGTGAAGTAACCGACTATACCAAAATGCTGGCCGAAACCCGCGAGCAGTCGATCGACCGCATGATAACCGAGGCGGTCGAACTGGGCGCCAACGCCATTATCGGCGTGCGTTTCTCGACTTCTTATATTATGACCGGTGCCGCCGAGCTTCTGGCTTATGGCACGGCTGTTATTTTAGAAGACATCTGATTCCTTTTGGCCGGGCCGCATCCGGGGTCCGGCGTTATTGTTTTTAAAAATCAACTTTTATCTGGCGCAACTGACCGAAACAAGCGTATTTGGTTAAATTATGCGCCAGACAATTAAATCCTTAATTTCGTCCAAATTTACGGTTTGGGCCGCCGTGTTCGCACTTAACGCCGTGTTCTTTGCAATCTTACGTTTGTTCTTCCTGATCTATTTCCACGGCATCGCCGCCAACAGCAGAGTTGTCGATATCCTGCACGCTTTCTGGATCGGTTTTAGGTTCGACGCCAAAATCATCAGCATCATTCTGCTCCCGTTGGTAGTCGTCTCGCTGATCCCCGGCGTATCGTTCGAGAAAAAAGCGGTCAGAAGAATTTATGTCATAGTACTGTCTGTCATCTTCGGTTTCCTGTTCATGCTCAGTCTGGCCGAGCTCAGATTTTTCGAGGCCTATGGAAGCCGCCTGAATTTCCTGGCCGTGGAATATCTCGACGATGCCTCCATGATGTTCTATACCCTGTATACCGATATCGGCTTCTGGTTTACGCTTCTGGGAGCGGCGATATTTATCGCCATATATGTTTTTGCACTAAAATCCATAATACGAAAAGTCATATCATTCAAACTAAATACTGCGCTCATTCCGGAAATTGTATCTTACCTGGTTTTAATTGCACTACTCGTATTTGGAATACGGGGTAAAATGGGGCAAAAAGCTCTCGACTGGGGCGCAGCCTTTTTCAGTTCCGACTCGTTCGCCAATCAACTGGCGCTGAACGGCTGCTTCACTCTGGCTAATTCCATCTACGAAGAGCACCGCGCCGGACGCGACGTCAGCGAACCGGAAAGCGGAAAGTACCACTATTATGACACCGCTTCGGCCTGCCGGACGGTTTCGAAAATGCTAAATCTTGAGGATGTTTGTTCCGCGAAGAATCTCGAACTATCACCGGCGAAATCGGGACCGCGCTGGAACTTCAATCCCAATATAGTCATCATTATTATGGAAAGCTGGTCGGCGAGTTATATCGGGACGTACGGTGCAAACTACGGTGTTACGCCGCGTTTTGACACTCTCGCCCAACATGGCATATTATTCAAGAATTTCTATGCCAACGGCATTCGCAGCAACCGGGGCATTCCGGCCGTACTCTGTTCTTATCCGGCGTTACCGGGACGGTCGATTATGAAACGCTTCTCGGCGGGAAGGCCGTTCACATCGATTGCCAAAATTTTGAACCGCCGCGATTATACTTCCATCTTCGCACACGGCGGAGATATTCAGTTCGATAATATCGAAGGTTTTCTCCGGGCCCATGGTTATCGAAAATTCTACAGCCAGTCCGATTTTCCCGGCAAAACGCTGAATAAGTGGGGGGTGGACGACCACGACGTCTTCGAGTCGCTGGCCGAAAAAGTCGCTTCATTCCCACGCCCGTTCAACCTGACCGTATTCACGCTCAGCTTCCACGAGCCGTACCGCGTCCCCGACGACCGCTTTATCAAATTCGATCCTTCCAACGAGCACGACCGCTTGCTCAATACGTTCTACTATACCGACTGGTCGCTGGGAAAACTTTTCGATTTTTTAAAAGACGATCCGGTCATGGATAGTACGATATTTATTATAACGGCCGATCATTGTGCCCATCAAACGCCGGAATATCCGCTCACCCCGACAACTTTTCATATCCCGCTGCTGCTGTATTCTCCGAATCTGCTCGGAGATTCATCTCAAGTGATCGATAAAATCGCCAGCCAGGTTGATATCGTACCGACTATCGCCGGTCTGCTCGGAGAGAAAATCGACACTCAGCGGTGGGGACGAGATATTTTCAACCTGCCCGACAGCGATAACGGATTTGCCATCATTGACGCCGACGAAAAATTCGGTATGGTTGAAGATTCCATGTTATATTTCCACTGGGCCGGGGCGGGGGAGTATCTGTACGATCTCAACGAACAACCGTACTTACAGCATGATTTAAAAGACTCAATGACGAATATATACGAATCAATGGCGATCCGCACCAATTCGTACATTCAACTGGCGATACAGCTTTCAAGAAGCAAGACAATCAAATAATCAGAGCTTTGCTTTCGGGGAAGGATTCCCGACATCTTGAGGTTCTACCGCAATCCTTCATAAGAATTCGGGACTTACAGGCGGGGGCGCCGCATTAGTATGTACGTTGTGCCCGGTGGGTCCTCAGACCCACCGGCTCCTTGCGGTGTCAAAATACTTTCCTGGCGGATACTATTGCTGCTTCCTCAACAACCTTGTAATCACCGCCAAATGATGCGTGTCGTGCTCTGCCATGAAATAGGCGTGGTCGATCATGCGCATCGGCTGGTTAAGGCGAGGATGCCGTGATTCTCGTTCAGCGTCCCTGTCCGACATATTGTCAAACCTGGCCAACGCTTCCGACCGCATGACGCGGAATTCCTTCAGCAGACTTTCCATAGTACGTTCGTTGAAGTTCGAATCTTCGGTCATTTGATTGGTGACATCGGCCGGGGTAAGCTCTTTTTTGCCCTGAAGGAAATCATCGATGCGGCTGGTAGTCAGGCGCTCGGTGGTGATCAAATGCCCGACATTTTCCTGAATCGACCATTTGTCATCGGGCTTGAAAATTAATTTTTCTTTCGGGACATTTCTAACCAGCTCTTCCAGAGCAGGGGGGGTGGCGCGCAATCTTTCGACCACAGCGGGCAGCTGCTCCGGCTCAGTCATGAAATTGAATTTGCGATCAAACCAGATTACTTTGAATTCCATTTTTCCTCCTTAACCGAGCGATCCGACGACTTTTTCCACTTCTTCCAGTACTTCGCAGGACTTTACCAGTTGTTTCATTTTTGTATGATCGGGATAAAGCGGCCTGTCTACTTCCAGAAAATCGACGTGTCGACGCACCACTTCATGTGCCTTCTTGACGCCGTCGCCGAAATTATAATCTCGAAAATCCAGCGCCTGCGCCGCCGCCATCATCTCTATACCGAGCACGCCGTACGCATTATCCAGAATCTGAAAATTCTTGATGGCTGTGTTCATACCCATCGAGACGAAATCTTCCTGATCGGCCGCCGCCGGGATGGATTGAATAGACGCCGGAGTCGAAAGTATTCTCTGCTCGACAATCAATGAATCGGCGGTGTACTGTGACAACATCAAACCGGAAAACATCCCTGCGCCTTTGGTCAGAAACGGCGGCAGCCCCACCGATAAAGCTGGATTGTTCAGACGGTTCATGCGCCGCTCGGACATGACGCTGACCATCGTGATACACGCCCCGGCCATATCCATCGGCACCGCTACCGGCGTCCCCTGGAAATTGGCTCCGGAGAGCTGGAGGTTTTCATCAGGGAAGAATACGGGATTGTCGCCGACGCCATTCAGCTCGATTTCAACCTGTGAGCGGGCGTACGCCAACGCATCGTGCGCCGCACCGATCACCTGCGGGGTCGAACGCATGGAATAGGCGTCCTGGACTTTGCACGGTACACGGCCTTCGGCCAGATCGCCTCCGGCGACGAGTTTTCTAATAGCCGCGGCTGACCTGACGGCCCCTTTGAATCCCCGCACCTCGTGCAGTTTGCTGCCGTACGGTTTCATGTTGGCCATCAGCGCTTCCAGAGACATAGCTGTCCCGATCTCGGCCTGCTTGAGCCAGCGTTCGGCGTCGTATAAAAATATCGCGCTCATCGCGGTCAGGACGTTGGAACCGTTGATTGTTGCGAGTCCATCGCGCGCCTTGAGTCCCGGTATCGGAATCCCGGCTTTTGCGAGAGCGTCTTTACCGTCGAGCAGTTTGCCTTCATAGTACGCCTTACCTTCACCCATCATCAACAGTGCAATCTGGGCCATCGGGGCCAGATCGCCGCACGCCCCGACCGATCCTTTCTGGCAGACAAACGGCGTCACGCCTTTGTTGAGCATGTCTACCAGCGTCTGCGTAATCTCCGGACGGCACCCGGATTGCCCGTGGGCGTGCACGTTAATTCTTCCCACCATCGCCCCGCGAACGTACTCAATCGGAGCCGGATCGCCGATTCCGGCACTGTGGTTGTAAATAAGGTACTTCTGAAATTCCCCGACCTGTTCGTCGTCGAGGACGACTTCGGAAAATTCCCCGATACCGGTATTGACGCCGTACATAATTTCGTGCGCGTCGATCTTCTTCTCCAGCATGACCCGGCATTTATTGATTTTTTCCACGGCCTCCGGCGCCAGTTCGACTTTTTCGCCGTGGCGGGCTATTTGTACCAGTTTTTCTATAGTTAGATTATGGCCGTTCAGTTGTATGGTCATATTTCACCTCTGTATTTGGAGAACCTTACGGTTCGAATTGTTTTGCGGATTTGTGAATGAATCGGTCTCAGGTGTCCTGAAGACCGGACGCATTATCGGGCTGATATCGGGAGTCGAGAGTCACCGATTCGATGACCCGTCTTACCGGGAGTTTTTTCTGTATGAATTTATGCGTCATGGCCCCAATATATATCATCCCCCGCGTTTCTGTCAAATATCTTTATAAGCCGCTTACAAATCCCCAGACATATTTGACAGCAATAAACAGCAGGCAGACCGTCAGAATGCCTTTAATTAGCCGCACCGGCATATATTTCTGAAGACTCGCGCCGGTATAGGTCCCGGCCAGACCGCCGATTCCAAATAAAATTCCCAGATGCCAGTCCGGGGTTATGACCAGATCAGGGCGGCCATAAATATGGCCGAGTATAACGTAAACAATTACCCCGATGATCGAATTTATGAATGTCCCGGCCAATGCCACGCCTGAGATGGCGTAAACCGGTAATTGGAAAATCACCACCAGGATCGGCACCAGAAGCGCCCCGCCGCCGATGCCGTAAATCGAACCGACAATTCCTATAAAAAAGCTGATAAGGAAAAACGTCACAGTCGGAACGTGGTAGCTTTTTTGGTCAAAGCTGAAAGAAATATCCCGCGCGTTTATACCGGCGTCGTGTATAAGCTGTCCGCTTAATTTGTTTTTATCCTTCGGCTGGCCATCCGATCGTTTAAAAACGCCCAGGCCAAGCCGGACTCCTATATAAAGCAGTACGAGACCGACAAAGAACTTGAACGCCGATGGATTTGGCAGGAATTTTACCCTTATTATCGCGCCCAGAATATTCCCCGGAAATGCACCCAGCACCGACGCCCATAGAAGCGGCCAGAGCATTCTTTTTTCGCGATAGAACCGATAAACACCGCCCGGAATAGCCACTATGTTAAACAGCAGATTGGTCGGCGTGACAGCCGGTCCGGTGAAGCCGAGAACGCTGACCTGAAAAGGCAGCAAAATAAAGGCCCCGGACAGCCCACCCGTGGACGCCAGAGTCGAAATGCAATAGGCGACAACGATCGGTAGCCACCACCACGTTTCCACGCCGCTTATCGGAAATTCGATCATGGCGTATAAATTATAGTTTGCAAATGCCGGTGTCCATCGTAAAATAATCCTCTGAAGGAAAGAGGTAAACCTGGCGGAGATATCATGACTGATCTTGAAAACGTATATAAATTCCTGGCCCAGCGAAGAATCGCGCTGGTCGGGCTGTCTCAAAAGCCAAAGCATTTCAGCCGAACGCTTTTTCGCGAACTTATCGACCGCAAATACAACGTCTGTCCTGTAAATCCGAATGCGGATCAAATCGACGGCTTCCAGTGTCACAGAAGCATCGCCGACGTTATGCAGGTCGATTACGGCGAATATCCCGTCGGCGGCGCTATCATTATGACGTCACCGAAAAAGTATCGGGAGCTGACGGAGCAGTGTATAGACGCCGGAGTCAAACGCATCTGGCTGTACGGCATCGGTGGGAATCAAAAGAAATATGCCGATCTTGATGAAAAATGCCGCGCCAACGATATAGTGTTGATCGCGGATTTGTGTCCCTTCATGTTTCTGCCTCAGACGGCTTTAATCCACCGGTTTCACGGCGGCATTCTGAAAATATTCGGCAAATATCCCAAATAAAAAACCGCCGTGTCATGAGGGTTTGACACCGGCGGTTCTTATCGAAAAATTTAACTAAATTACGCTTTTTTGCGCTTGAGTATGCCCATTCCCAGCATGCCGAGTCCGAACAAAGCCAAAGTGGCCGGTTCCGGTACGGCACCGCCGCCTTCACCCGAGCAGTAATCGAGCATCAGGACGGCATTGTCGATTCGCAGCTTGCATTCACCCGCGAATATCGAAACGTCCAGGATTCCATCATTCCAGAATCCGGGGGTGTCGATGTTGGTCAGGTTGAAAACGCTGTTATCGAGGAAATGATTGTTGAGGGGATCCCAATTGAAGACACCTTCAATGGAGATTTCGTTGTTGTCGGTGTCGATCGCAGCCCCGTCGATCCAGAGCCGGGCGCGCGTGATTACATCGGGAGGCACGCTCAATCCGGCCGGGAGGGTATGGCCCCAGCTGAGTTCATCGTCCAAACCGTACCCCGTGCCAATATAGGCCCCGGGAGCCGGTCCGCAATACGTGTCGTGGCTGAAATGAACCCATGAAGCATAATCATAGGTATGCATGTCACCGAGAGAAAAGAAGTTGGTGAAAATGCTCTCGGACATCATCGGACTGGCCATCATCACTGACGGGATGAATAGCATCGCAGTCAGAGTCAGCATCAGGATGGTTTTCTTCATAATTTATCCCCTTGTGGAAAACCGAGTATATTTCAAGCTAAAAAAACTTAACTAAGTTAAAGTATGCAAAATAAGTGCCGGCAAACTAACCACAAGATAGCCAACAATATAAATTGCAATTATTGTATTTTATATGAAGGTCGCTGTTCAAATATTGCACTTTTTTGCAAATGATGATGATTTTTGCAGTATTATCTGAATAT
>CAZMWI010000103.1:0-11193 GCA_964569945.1 uncultured Ignavibacteriaceae bacterium | reverse complement strand
TTTCGCCGTCCCGGATCTCACCGACCATGATGACATCCGGGTCCTGACGCAGGAAAGACCTCAAAGCCGCCGCAAAAGTAAGACCAATTTCGGATTTTACCAGCACTTGATTGATTCCGTCGAAGTTGAACTCGACCGGGTCCTCGGCAGTCATAATGTTAATATCGACCGTATTGATCTGTTTTAGGGCTGAATACAAGGTGGTCGTTTTACCGGAACCGGTTGGTCCCGTAACGAGGATGATACCGTAGGGCAGATGAATGGCCTTGTCGAATTTTTTCAGCGACTCCGGGGTAAAACCCAGTTTGGTCATATCTACCATCAGGGCACGCGGATCCAAAATACGCATGACAACCTTTTCACCGAAAATGGTCGGGAGCACCGAAACACGAAGGTCGACCGTGCGATCGTCGATCTTGATTTTGATACGTCCGTCCTGGGGCAGCCGCCGTTCGGAAATATCCAGGTCGGCCATGACTTTCAAACGTGAGATAATGGCGGCTCGATATTTATAAGGCAGCGGAGACATTTCCTGAAGATCACCATCGTGCCGGAACCTGACTCGAATGCGTTTCTCGTAAGATTCAAAATGTATATCCGACGCCCCCATGCGGATGGCATCGGCAATAATCGAATCGACCAGTTTAACCAGCGGTTTGTCCTGGATGGCCGACTGCAAATCGGCGTCACTGAAGCCATCATCCTGGGTGGATAAAACCTCAAGGTCGGAATCATCTTCAAGACCTTTAATCAGTTCATGTAGTGCGGATTCATCTTTATAGTACTTATCAATGGCCTTCTTGATGGCGTTTTCGGGAGAAATTACCGGCTGTATCGAGCAACCCGTTATGAATTTAACGGCATCGAGAACGTAAACGTTATTGGGGTCGCTTATGGCGACAATAAGGCTTTTGCCCAGCTTGGATACCGCGATAACATTGAACTTTCGGGCGATATCGAGTGGGATGAGTTTGATAATTTCAGGATTCAGTTCGATGTCGGACAGGCGCAAAGTGCCCATATTGAGCTGCTTGCCGACAAACCGGGAGATTTGATCTTCGGAATCAATGGCTCCGGTGGCGACAAGAGCTTCTTCGAGCTTGGCCTTTTTTTCTTCGGCCATGGTCAGCGCTTTACCCAACTGTTCCTGGGTAATCAGGCCGGCCTTGACCAGCATTGAACCTAATTCAGAAGACATCGACTACATCCTGTAAAAGCAATAACACAGACGTCCCCTCGAGCTATGTTTAACAGTACGGGGCCGGTCGTTAATCTTGAAATATGTCATCCAGTTTATCACCAGCCGAAGCCGCGAATTCGTCGGTCAGACCGGGGCTGCTGGACTGGTTACGGGCCTTAATGGCCGAAAAAGTGTTGGACAGTTCGGTCGCGGCCTCTTTGGCATACAAGCGCACCATACCGATTGTCGTACGGTCGTCAAATATGACGGCCATAATCGAACGGTCTCCAACCAGAGACATATGAATGTGGTCCTTTTTGCCCTGATGGAAAAGAACTGAAAATTCGCATTCGCCCACCAGGCGCGCGATTTCCTTGGTCGAAGCAAAAGAACCGGCCAGAAGCGCCGCCAGGGCGGTCGTATCCAGAGAATGGGTGAAACCCTGACGGGTAATAAGGTGTCCGTCCTTGTCCACCAGCAACGCACATTTGGCTTCGGCCCCTTTCAGCATGCGGGCCAGGATAGAGTCGATCTTTTCGATTTCTTCCTCATATATAATAAGGTTGTCATCACTCACGGACGCCACCTCCTTCTTATTTGATTCCGAATAGTTTTTTAAAGAATCCCCGCTTCTTTTTGATCACACGCTCCGACGGGGCCATCATCGGTGTCGTCAACGAGCCGTCCGATGATTCGTTGCCGTTGTCCGGATTACCACCGACAGGCTGCTCCCGTTCGGCAGTATCCGACTGAAAATCAGAAACCGTTATTCGACGCTCGGCGCGACCGACTTTTCCGGTCGAGCCGGGGAATGGCCTGTTGACGTTTTCCGGAACACGCGTTTCTTCGACGTCGGGATGGGCCATTTCGGTTGGGATTTCCCCGGTATCGGCGGAGTCATCATCATCGTTGGATGACCCTATCTTCTGATCAAGGGCACTTTCGTCTTTGATGACGTTGTGCTCGAACATCGAATTATCGGCCCGGCGCGGAGGCTCCGGTGTATCATCAGGATTATAAGCGTTTTCCCTGACCGGAGAAGTATTGGTCTGGGCGCTGCCCATCTGCGGCGCCGGCGCCGGGGCGCCATCGGGCACCGACGGTCCGGAAGGTGCGCTCTGACCCTGTGCAGCCGCGGCGGGTTGCTGCGCTCCCGCGGCAACGCGGGCCGGAGCGGCCTTGGCGACTTTGCTGCCGCCTTTGGCCTTCTCGAGAACGAGTTTAATAATCAGCTTGAGTGTGTCAAAGACCCCTTCACCGCTGACAGCCGACGCTTCGAAAGTGGGCCACCCGTTGGGATTCAGACGGCTGTTCAATTCATCGACCGACATGGCTCCGGGAATGTCGCGTTTGTTGTACTGTATGACGACCGGCAGCTCGTCGATATTGTATCCGTACTCGGCCAGGTTTTCACTCAAATTCGTCAACGATTCGATGTTTTCATCCATCTTATCCGGCTGACTGTCGGCCACAAACACCAGTCCGTCAACACCCCTCAGCACCAGTTTTCGGGTGGCGTTGTAGTAAACCTGCCCGGGAACGGTATAAAGCTGGAATTTGGCAGCGAATCCGTTGATGGTTCCGATGTTAATCGGCAGAAAGTCAAAATATAGCGTGCGATCTGCTTCGGTTGCCAGCGAGATCATTTTACCCCGGCTTGTTTGAGGCACCTTCTTGTGGACATAGAGCAAATTGGTCGTCTTGCCCGAAAGCCCGGGGCCGTAGTAAACGATCTTACATGCAACTTCCCTGGTGGCATAATTTATCGAGACCATAGCATCCTTTTCCGCTAAAAGCTAATTGTCATTTTGATTTGCCAATATTGTTTATGGCGTTTTTCATCTCCAGGCGGATAAGTCCTATGTTTACATCCTTCTCGGCCGTTACCACCAAAATTCCTATATTAGCGTCCGCGAAAAACAATTTCCCGGTGTTGGCCTCAATCGTAATTTGCTTCAGCGCCGTCTGCTGCATACGGTCCAGCGATTTCTGGATGTTACTGGTGATCGATGCGGCCAGAGCGCCGATAGTATCGTCTTCAAACGATGTGTTAAGATCGGAAGCGATGACGATGCCGTCATTGCCCACCAGCATGGAACCCGTGATTCCGCTGGTTTTGTTCAGTTCTTCAAGCACTTGGTACATATTGCTCCTCCGGTCGTGACGGCATTAATTCGCCATAACGTTCGGACACATATCTTCTGATTATATCTACGGCCTGAGTGACGCGAATGCTCAGAAGATCGTCAACTTCCTGATTCGACATCACCAATAGATAAAAATCCATGGCCCGTGACAGCGACAGTTTCCTGTCGCCAAAGACTATATCGATACGGTCAGGCGAAACCTCACCTTCCCATTTATTTAAAAGTTTCACATTCGATTCTTTTATAAGGAGACTCAGAGGGGCATAATCTTCCGGTTCGATCTCACCCCTTTTATAGGCCGCCATTGTCAATCCTTCCTGGTCGACCACAACCGCCAGCAACACGGCATGGTGTTCGCCCAGGTATTTTACGGCCCGCTCGAATCCGTTGGTATCGTAACCGACATGCAAATCCTGACGATCGGAGGCGTCCGGGCTCGCTTTCGGGGCGGATCGTGCATACTTCATTTCATTCGCGGTTGATTTGGTGAAAACCTGCTTTTCGCGTCCGGTCGGCGCGTTGGCCGAAATCGGCCGGGGTCCGGTGCGTCTCACCGGCAAAGAGGAATCCGCAACCAAAGGCCTCAGTGCAAACGGTGCGAATATTATATGCAGCAGCACGGCGGGCAAATACCGCGAAATCCCGAGAGTCAGCGCAACCGACAGATCCATCGAATACATAATCGAAATACAGATGGCGAACAGGGTGCCAAGACCGATTCTGAAAATGAATGTCAATCCCGCGTTGCGAAACAGGTTAAGCCAGGAGTCGGCGGCTTTCATCAATGCGAATATGATGGTATAATAGGCAATTTCAATAATGGCGTACACGATGATACCGGAGCCGAGGTTCATCCCCATTTTCGACGGGAACATCAACAACGCTCCGATCAAAAGAAGACAGGAAAATATAAAAAACTGTCCGAATTCTTTCTTTGTAACTGCCATAATTTTATCCCGTGATTATAAATTCACGTTGCAAGTATCCAATAAAGAGGTCAATTTCAAACGCAGGGTCCCCAGATTAACCTGCGCATTTGCTTTTATTAATAACAGGTTCTTACCGAACGGCAAAAATTTCAGAACGAGATTTTCGGCTTCTATAAGTGCGTCTTCGTAATTGCCGAAATTAGCTTCGCCAATCTGATCGTTGATAATTCGTTCGATCTCCCGCGCCAAGGCGCCGAACAGCTCCGGCTCTTCGGGACAGTTCCAGTTGGATTCGGCCACCATGCCCTCATGGTTTACCAGCATCACCCCATCGACTCCGGGGATATTGGCAAGAATATCAATCATTATTTTGGGTGAGATCTCGCGTATCGGCTCTTTGGCTTCGGCCTCGCGTGGTGCCTCATTTTCGGCCGTCTGAGGTTCGGATTCTTCGACAACGGGCTCAATGGTCTTGCGCGATTCCAGAGGGAGCTTTTTGGCGATTTCCATCAATTTCAGGACATGCTTGTTCTTGGGATCAACCCGACGAAGCTTTTCGAGGATGCGGGTGGCATGAGCGAACTCGCCTTTGTATATATGAATTTCAGCCAGCAGTAAATCGGTGGCGTGGCTGTTACCGTCCAGATTGACAGATTTTTCGACCTCCATTTGCGCCCAGTCATAAAGGCCTTTATCGAGATTGATTTTGGCCATAACCATATGAGCCGAACCATAATTCGGGTGTATTTTCAGGCCGTTCTGGCAAACCCTGAAGGCTTTGTCAAGCTCACCTTTTTTGCGGTAGGCTTCTGCAAGTGCCGCAAAAATCTGGGAGTTAGGGCTTTCGTCCAGAATCTTATTACACTTGGCAATGCGATCGTCTAATTCGACTAAATCCGGCATTATCTCTTCCTTAATGTATCAGCCAAGTCATATAATGTAGGCAACTTACTATCGGCTATAATTTAATAATCTGTAATTATAATTACCACTAAAACTTATGTCAATTAATTATCAGCCCAATATCCGACGCGTCTGGTATAAACCAAGCAGCCACGTCACTGACATCAATAAATAAAACGCAGTCGCCACGAAACCCGGGAGGCTAAAAATGGCCATCTGTTGACCGAGCGTGACAATTTGAGCCAGAAGCAGAAATCCGAAACCAAGCACGAACATCTGCCAGCTTTTCGAAAGCAGTCCGCCCCGCACGAGCGAGAGGACTTTAAAAGCCCAAATCAAACACAGCACGGAGCACAGCAGGACAACTAAAGTCACGATCGATATCGGCTCATAAATACTTTCTGTCTGAAAAGCGGCCCGGGCCGGAACGGTCAAAGCCAAAACGCCGCCCAGACTTGCCGATATTATGCTTAATGTCTTTTTCATCACGAAGCACCTTTCACCAATTTTACAACCCGGTCGGCCTTTTTGACCGAACTCATCAGGTTTTCATCGATGTGATATCTTTTTACCAGTTCACGCCTGAGAGCCAGCGGTTCCGAAATCTCCTTGCGGATCTTCCCGATTGTCTGACGATATATTCCCTCACCGAGAAAATAGAAGACGTATTCCAGCTGATTGGTCAGCATGTTTTCCAGCGCGTTCATGACCTTATGCATCCTGACGGGAGCCGGGATCTTGACAATTTCGGTGTAAAATTTATCGAACGTGGGACCGGTGTCGCTCGATGGATCAAAACCCGGGAAGAACAGCATAATGCCGTTACGGAAACTGGACATGTACTCATTGAACATCGGGTTGGAATCGCCGACTATTTCGGAGATGATTTTCCTGATACGATACACGCAGTTGTTGTAAAGCGTAAACAAAACCGATAGAATAACCTCTTCTTCGTTTTCGACGGTAATATCGTTGGGCGTGGCCCGACCGGCCGATTCGACTAGGCCGGTTATAATAAGCTTATAAATTGCACGGTACGTTACGAATTCACCGATCGGAGAAACCTCGATCAGATCGGGAAGCGTCCTCTGACCGTTAATCAGCGGTAAAATCCTGAATTCGTCCATGGAAATAGTGATTTCGTCGCGACGACCTTTGTTGACCGGTGTCACGCGCAGGAGGATATCGTCGGGCGGCAGGACCTTCTGTATTTCAAACCATTCGTCGATACGCCGGGTACCTTCCATGATAACGTTCATGGTGCTGAGTTCCATCGGGAACTGCATTCTTTTGGGTTCGGCTCCTTCGACGAATTTAAATTCGCCCTCTTCCCACGAAAACAGGTTATAGACAATTTCCTCGATCTGGATTTTGAGGCACTCCATCACTTCTTCTTTTTCGAACAGATTCATATCGACCAAAGTCGTACCCAGCTGACGTCCGGTCTGCTTGTGCATGACAATGGCCCGATCCAGATCGGCCTTGGATATTTTCCCCAGCTTTAAAAGCAGGTTCCCGAGGAGGTCCTCGGATGAATTAATGGAAGAAGCGAAAATAATATTTCCGTTCTTGAAAGCAATTTCCTTTTGCCGGGTGGAAGTAGAAACGTAGAGAATTCCCGTCTTTTTTCCCGTCGCCAGCAACTGCAATATGTCCGGAAAAGATACTGTTTTAAGGTTTCCCGTAAGGCTCATACGACAATAACCATTCTAAACGGTTAGGATTTCGGCAAACCGCCATAATTATATTGTTTCTTTTATCTTATCGGGATTTTGCGGGGTAATCTTAACCGACGAAAAGCATGAGAAACCAATCATTTCCGCACAAATGCCCCGTTTTTCATAACTAATATGGCGGCACCGACTTGCGATGGAATTAGAATATTTTTGGAAATTTCGGCGTTTTTTTCGTTTTCGGCCAAAAAAGACCGGGCGGACCGAGTCAGACGGTTGGAAATAATCGTAATCCGCCCCTTTGAGGTCTTATTTTCCAGAAGCTTTAGCTGCTCTTTTGTAATTTCAGGAACGACCAGAAAGCTGACTTCCCGGAGATTTTTGCCAGCGTTCGAATAATTTGCAAATGAGAATTCATCATCAGCGAAAATCACTTGAGATTTTGGATTGGCAAAAACGGCCAAACCGGCACTGAGTTGAATGGAAGCAGTATCTTTGGAGTCGCCATTATGCTCCTTTTCAAGGAGACTGATGGCGGCTGTTTCTTCGTGAATCGACATTTCCCCGGCTATATCCCGCGTTATATTGGCATATTTTGCCGGGACATATAGCTGCCCACCATCGGAAATTTGGGTTAATAACAACGCCTCTTTGATTGTCTGATAATTGCCGGATAGCACTATGACATTGAAATCATCCGTCCCCCAGTTTTCCAGAAGCGGTTGTACGATTTTTTCGGTATAGGAATAATCTTTGAGGCTTAAATCGGCCAGGAGGACCATAGCCGGTGCCCGCTGACTTATCGCGATATATCCCGATGACAGCGACAGAACCGTGATTTCATCGCGTTCGCGAGAAATAAACAGGCCCGATGAAACCGCCCCGATCAACGATATGATGGAAGCAAAGACAAGATATCTACGCATCCGGCGCGATTCTAATGCCATCACCGCGGTTACAAGCAAGACGAAATATATTAACAACCAAATGCCTGACAGAGAAAAACCCTGATGAATCGACCAGCTAATGGAATTAAAAAATTCCAGCAATTTGATGATTAAAATCAACAGAGGATTCAGCAGCGACCCGATAAACGTCCCCAGAATCGGCAAAACGAGAGTCGCAAACAACAGCACGACTTCCCCGATCACGGCAATGCTCACTAAAGGCACAATCACCAGATTAGACAAAAATGAAACCATCGGCAGGCGGCTGAAATAATAAGCCGATAGCGGCAACGATACAATTTGCGCCACCATGCAGACAAGCAAAGGAAACACTATAAATCGATAGATTCTGCTGCGATGGTAAGATTTAAACAACTGTGACGCTTTCGGCATGATAAATATCAAACCCCAGGCCGTCGCAAACGATAGCTGAAAGCCGATATCGAACAGCTGCACCGGGGCCACGATCAGAATTATCAAAGCCGCCGCCGCGATAATGTTGTTATAATCGATGCGCCGCTGGAAACTTCTTCCAATCAGCACCAAACCTGCCATCACGGCTGCCCGTACCACCGACGGCTGATTGTACGACAAGAACGAAAAGATGACAATTATTACCAATAGTACAATGGAGCGCGACACTCTTTTCATCGGTGATGCTCTCAGCAAAAACAAAAAGATCAGTACGACCAGCCCGACATTGGAGCCGGAGACGGCCAGAAGGTGCAGCGTCCCTGTATCGCGGAATAATTCATATATGCTCGGATCAATATCGCGAGTTTCGCCTATCAAAAATCCCGAAGCCAAAGCGGCCGAGGAATCACTCAGGTTTTCAGAAAACGCCGCCAAAATCTGCTTTCTCAGGTAGTTTATACTATGATACAGGTTTCCGCGTCCCGCCGGATCGATTCTGATTTTGTACTGATGCGGCAGATATGCCACTGCAAAGACCGACTTCAAATTCAGGTAGCGACGGTAGTCGAAACCGTTGGGATTTCGGCCGCCTTTTAACGGGTATAATCGCCCCGACAAAATCAGACGGTCTCCGTATTGCACGAAATTCGCGCCGCTGCCGACATGAATCAAAATCCGACCCATGACTTTCGTTCTGACGCGACCATTTTCCAGCGAATCGACCGACGCGAAAATATCCGTGTAATGGCTTTTGATAGTCGGCCAGTCGTCGACCGTGGCATAAATCGTATATTGAGTGCTGCCGTCGGCGTAGTGAACGATATGTCCCGGAGGAAAAGTCTTTACTGCGAATGTATATGAGAAACCGGACAGAAACAGAAGCGCTGCCAGGACGTAACCGGTCAATGACCCCTTCCTGTTTCTTGCCCAGCGCCAGAGCGCACCCAAAATGCACGATACCGCTAAAACCAACCAGACCCAGGCGGACAAAGATATTTTATCAGCCAGAACAATCCCGGACACGACCGGTATCAGCGCGGCAACTGCCGGGTATTTTTTAATCACACGAACTTCTCGATTTATTTGACACGAGCCTTAAATATCGAAATAACTTTTGGAAGTTCTTCCAGCTTTAAGATAATCGAAAATATGAGATACACAAGACACAGCCCGGCCATTTCTATTAATACAACTGCCAGGTTTCCCGGAAAGCCATTAAGTCCGAATATCTGACGGAAATTAACGAGGGTCACCAATATTTTAGTTACTGCAACAGCAATCCCCGAAGCTATAATCGTTTTGATGCTCTGATACAGTACCGGCCTGAAAGATAATCCGGGAATTTTATTTTTTAAATTCGCCAGGAGCATGCCCAAATTAGCCAGTCCGGCGGCCCCGGTAGCGGCGGCCAGCCCGGCAAAATTCAGAAACGGTATCAGGGCGAAATTCAGACCGATATTAACCGCCACCGCCAGAATCGAATACAGCATCGGCCTTTTGGAATCCCCCAGCGCATAGTACACCGGGGCAACCACGCGCACCCCCGCAAAACCTATCAGCCCGAATGAATAATAAAACAAAGCGCGGGCTGTGTTGAGCGTATCCTTCGCATCGAAAGCCCCATACTGGAAAATCAATCTGACGACGTCACCCCCGAACACCGCCAGAAAAGCCGCCGAGGGAATCACGAGAAACATGTTCAGTCCGAACGCCTCGGCAAAGGTTCTGGTGAGGGCCGGGTGGTCGCCCCGTGCGACGTCCTCGGAAGCCTTGGGCAGAGCCACCGTTCCCAGCGCCACGGCGAAAACGCCCAGAGGGAAATGCATCAGGCGATAGGCAAAATTAAGGTACGAAATAGAGCCTTCAATCAGAAACGACGCCAACAGGGTATTGATCAGTATATTGATTCGCGACGCCGAAAGCCCGAGCATCATCGGTGTCATCAGTTTGATAATCTTTTTCAACCCGGTGTCATAAAAATCGAATATAAGGCGAAACCGGAATCCTATCCGGTGCATCGATGGCAACTGAAACACCAGCTGCCCCATCCCGCCGATTATCACCCCCAGCGCCAGTGTATATATGGGTGCGTTAAAATATTCATAGAGCAAGATGGGTGTGAGAATCATGCCGAGATTGAACAGGGCCGGTGACAGCGCCGGAATCCCGAACCGGCCGGTCGAATTGAGGATGCCCATCAAGACCGCCGAAACCGACACCAGAAGCAGATAAACAAACATCAGGCGGGTTAAATTCACGGTCAGATCGAATTTTTCGGGATTGGACGTAAAGCCTTTTGCAGAGATATAAACCAGCTGAGGCGAGAAAATTATGCCCAGCGAGACCGCCAGCCCGACCACCAGGAGCAGGACCGAGATAGTGACATTGGCCAGACGGAAGGCGTCCATTTTTTCCTTCTTGACAAGCTGCTCTTTGAAGACGGGAACAAAGGCCGACGACAGCGCCCCTTCGGCGAACAGGTCGCGCAGGAGATTGGGGATACGAAAGGCCGCCACGAAGCAGTCGGTCAGCATCCCGGCCCCGAACAGGACCGCCACCACCTGCTCACGAATCAGCCCCAGAACCCGTGAAAAGGCCGTGGCCGACGCCACCTTACCGGCCGATGAAACCATACTGGTATTGTAATTTTTATCCATTGACAAACCGGGCGTTGTGCGTATATTGAGAAACTAATTTTTTTGAGAAAGAAAGGAGACATCTTTGCCGCACCATAAATCGTGCAAGAAAAGAATACGGACGTCGGGCGAAGAGCAATTGCGAAACCGCGCCATCCGGACGACCCTCAAAGGTTCCATCAAGGACCTCAGGGCCAGTGAGAAACCGGAAGAAGCTGCCGCGAAATATAAAATGGCGGTCAGCAACATTGACAAAGCCGCAAGCAAGAATATTATTCATAAGAACAAAGCCGCTCGTTTAAAATCAAGACTGGCGGGATTTGTCGATTCATTGAACAAAAGCGAATAAGGCGGTCAGATCATA
>CAZMWI010000102.1:0-11699 GCA_964569945.1 uncultured Ignavibacteriaceae bacterium | reverse complement strand
GCTGCCGTTCCATTCGCTGTCGGGGATAATAATAGTCACTACTCGATCTGTGATATCAACCAGCAAATCGGTATTGCCGGAGTACGTCCATGTTAGTTGATCATTGGTATTATCAATATCGCTGACATAATCATCCAGCGTGATGGTTGCAAATGACGAATTTTCATCAACCGTCTGATTTGGGATGTCTGATACCACCGGCGGGTCGTTGACCGGTGTCACAGTAAACAAGGCGGCGTCATCGTCGAATAAACCGTCGGGATCGGTTGCCCTAAACGTTATGCTTTCGCTGCCGTTCCATTCGCTGTCAGGAACAATGATCGATGCTACTCGGTCGGTGATATCGATCAGCAAATCAGTATTGCCGGAGTATGTCCACACCAGTTGATCGTCTGCGTTATCGGGATCGCTGACAAAATCATCAAGCGTAATAGCGGCAAACGGCGAGCCTTCATCAACTGTTTGATCCGGGATGTCCGATACGACCGGCGGAAGATTGCTGCTTTGAATGGGTGTAACATCTATAGTGTCAGAATTCATTAAGACTGGAGCCGATTTCCCATTATTAACCCAGAGGGTGTGCATGGTATCGCCCCAGTTATCCGATTGATTTTCACTTTGCAAAAAGTCAATAAATTCTTTGCTCGTTGTCTGATAGTACAATGATGCGACTATTCTCGACGCAGCACCGGGGACATCATAATCGGTGATATCCCAATACTGTCCGTCATCATAGGAGTATCCGGTTGGAGGCGATTGAATCATATCATAGTCGGCGTTAGTAAAGCCGCGCGGCGGAATACGATTATCGAGATATATAGTGTCATTGATTGCGAAATGAAACGATGGTCCGGGGCTTAGGCCCAGAGCTGTAGCCAGGTCCGGCGAGAGTCCCGGTTTAATTTCATATATCTTAGCCTGTTCATCGTGAGTAAGAATGCCTGTCGATGAGTCATATGCCGCTGATTCGAATATTTGAGCACCGGTTGTGTCATACGCTTTTACATTCAGCCACATTCGTCTTCCCTCGGGATAACCTGATGGCAATTTGTGCCCGGTTTCATTTGTTACAGTGACTTCTACCTGATGGTGGTCAACTTCGGTTGTGGCGCTTAGATTCATCGTGGCCGCCTTTTGAAGCATACCCCGGGCGCGCTGCATTCCGGCGGCGATCGCGGCCTGATCGGTTTCACCGGGAAAAACCGATTCAATCAACATCGGAACAAAGGTATTACCGCCTGTCATATCGTGCCAGGGAAGATTATCTCGGAGAGGAACATCATTTTTATTAGCTCCCTTCCCGGTTACGTCTTTCAGGTGGCAATCCTGGCAGGAAGATACGCGATCTTTATTTCCGCCGAATTGCGGTGCATAAATCCCGGTGTCGGAATTGAAAGCGCTGAATTTCCATTCGCTGTACGTTCTTTCCACGGGATAAAGGGCGTACGTATTAAAATCTTCGGCGGGTGTTCCGAAGGCATTGGGGACATAATTGGCGCCCTGATCGCGGTCGAAGGCGGGATTGCTGACGTCGTGACAGGTGCCACAAAATTCGGAAGTGCTGTGAAAAGGAGAATAGAACTTCTGGTGCCTTGCCACGGCGTCGGTAAATGGACCTCTCTTGCCGACATTATTATCGGCTATATACATACCATCGCTGGACATTGGCGGGATTGCTGAGATTCCGCTCAAATAAGCCTGATCTTCATCGTAGGTTCCCGATGTATAGGCAGTATCATCGGGAAAAGGATTAACTCCTAATTTAGTCGGTTTAACAAGTTTATGGCAAAAATCGCAGTGTATCCCTTCGCGGTCCGATGCCGTCAGCGCCGACCCATCGGTCGGTTCCGAACGGCCCTCCAGCCAGCCCTGAGGAGAATGGCAGCGAAGGCAAAGGTCGCCACTTTGAGGGGCATCCTGGTTGGCTATTGCCAGATTCGCGAGAAACAGCGGGTCGCGCATTGATTGCGACATCATACTTCCCCGCCAGAGAAAAGCAGGTTCTACTGTTTCATCGTATCCACCGTGACAGTTGTCGCATTTATCAGGCGTTTCAAAATTGCCTGATTCCAGTGGTTGTGATCCCGGCATAAAAAAATCGTCTATTGTCGTAGGTGCAGCCGCAATTGAAAGCGAATTGATAATGAATACCGATAAGAATGATAATAAAACTATCCTTATCATTGGTCAACTCCCGGGGAGAAAATTGTAAGCTCGCAGCCCCATCCCATATATCGGACAAATAAAACTACTTTTAATATTATAACCCGTCAGGTCGAATTATCCAAATACAATCTGGATACTGTACTATTGAGTATTTATTGATTGAAACAGATTTAAGTACAGAATTCGACTCGGGATTATCCTTTTTCCGGCGAGGCGATGCCGTAAATTCCACTTTCGTAATCGAGACGGGGACCGAGATACATTCGCAGCGATGGCTGCCGGTATTGAAAACCATGATTAAGTAATATTTCTACCGCCTCTTGATTGACTTCGGGCGTCCCTATCAGAATGTCGCTTTTGCAGTAATTATCCAGTATCATTTCCAGAAGCTTGGCAAATCCGGTGGCGTCCAATGCCAGGATCGGTCCGACAAAGTACGATTTATCTTCCCTCGGACGCACGGCCGCGTAGCCGTCGAGCGTTTCATAACCTATATTCAAAATACCTTTGGGGAATTCATCGTGCATACGCTTAATCACTTTACCCCGATCGATACCGGTCAATTTCATATCAAACTTGACAATATCCTCAATGGCAATCGCCCCGGGCTTGATTTCCCTCGGATGGTTCTTGAACTCGTGGGCCGGTCGATACATCCGCAGCGAAAGATATTTATCTTTAAAACCCATACCTCGATAAAGCGGTGCTGCCTCCATAACCCCGTCAAGTTCTATCGTCTGCACGCTTCTCGACTGCAAATAACTCATCACCATTTTCATCAGCGCGGTGCCGATACCTTTGCCCCGCTCTTTCTTGTCGACAATCAGGCTCGCGAGAAAGGCGTAGCCGTTATACACGATCGACGTTATCATGCCTACCGGCCGACCGTCATTTTCGGCCACAAAGCAACCTTCGGGTTCAAGATCGTACAGACGGTTATAGTCAGTCAGGCTGTTGCCCCAGTTTTCTCCTCGGGCCAAATCGGCCATAAACCGCACATCATCGCGGGTCATCGTTCTAATATTCATGTTCGGTTCCTGTATTTCGTTGTATGCCGGTCAGTGAAAATACGAAATTTCAAATAAAAAAGCCCCGAATTTCGGGGCTTTGTGCAAAAAATCTCTAATTTTTTATTGGCCGCACCCCAATTGCCAGGTGCTGTAGCGGCACGGCTGAGGCTCACCGATAGGCTCGGTGTAAAGCATGTCTATCATAGAGAGAATATCGAGCAGGTTGACCGTGCAGTCGCAGTTGAAATCCCCTTTCCAGACGTCCTGAGGGGCATAATCTTTGGCGTAGATATCATCAATAAGGCTCAATATATCGAGAAGATTATACTGGTCGTCGCCATTTGCATCGCCGATCAGGCATTTCAGAATGGTAAGGCTACCGCCTTCGATTATTACCTTGAAAGTATCAAGAACTGTCACCGGAATGCTGTCGACAATAATGGAATCGTACGGCGGCGCCGAAACCCGCTGATAACTAAGACAGATATCGTTATCCGGCGGCAGCCAGGCTACACAACGGAAAAACGCAGTGTCGGGAATTGTATCAATTCTCATCCCGATCAAGTTGCCATACTGGTCGCTGAATAAAGGCGCGAGATCGAGTATACTGCCACTCAGATTGATATTAGCGGTACGATTGGTTGCGGTGTCTGGAATGTCACCCACATTGGCCAGTATGTTGTAGAGTGTACCTGGTTCCGTTCGCGGCGGGATGCCTTCAATTTCATAAGGCCAATAAATATCGGCAATTCCGGTAACCTTTAGATCGTATCCCGTCCCGGCAAGCGATCTTGATTCCATAAGCTCCCAGCCACCTGTTAAGGTGCCAACCGTATCCAAACCTCCGCTAAGAGCCACAACGGAATCGATCGATACCGAATCATAACCCGGAATGAAAGTCGAATCAAGGCAATCACCAAGATCCATGGCATTGCATTGCCAGTAACCAATAGTATATTCGGAGTCAATGCATATATCCCCGTAATACTGCGTGCAATACCAACCGTTCGTGCATTCAACATATGAGGTGCAGGTCTCTCCATCGTAACCGTCACACCCCCAGTATCTGGTAACCACCGATGTGTCAACGGCGTAAACAAACTGCGCCAGATCGGGATTGCTCATAATCATCCACATTTCAAATCCGTGAACGGTATCTTCATAGTTCGTAAGATACACCGGGATTTTCGCCCCCAGCTGGCCGGGGCAGGCGAAAGCATCGTCGACTTTAATTTTCAAAACGGGATTCTGGGCCGGCGCTAATTCCGGCAGCACGACGATCAAGATCAGGATCGTTAAAAAACCGACACAGATTTTTAAAGTACGGCAGTAATTCATTTCAGCCACCCTCCGCTTATAGGTCAGTTTACTCATCAATAGCGGCAAGACGCCTTGTCAAAGAAGTTAAGCTTACGCGGAGATAGATATATATAAAATACGCTCTATCCTTGATTTGTCAACTATGAATTGCTACGGGCAATTCGGGGCCGGACCGGCCGGCTCACCATAAATAAAATCAATCAAATAAAGAATGTCTATCAGGTTGACAGCTCCATCGCCGTCGACGTCACCCGATTCCATCGGCTCAGGCGCCGCCCCAGGAGGAACACCGTATTTATAATCTATCAGATACAATATATCCAGCAGATCGACGTTGCCTTCATCGGTGACATCGCCACAGATAAATGCCGCGACAACATTAAGATCAAAAGCCTGCTCATCGTGCGAGCCGAGCGCGTCATCACATCCGGCTGTAAAGCTAACACTCATTACATCAAGAGGCGTGCCGGCAATAAGACCCGATGTCGAAAGCTCCAGCCCGGAGCCGTCAAGATCACTATTCATATCGGTCCAGACAAGACTGCCGGTGCCTCCCGTGCACGTCAACTGGCAGGAATACGCTTCCCCAGCGGTTCCTTCGGGCACCGAGGTCATTGTTATGTCGACCGCCGGATTGACCTCGACCTGCAGTACCTTTTCGCCCGACGCCCCGATCTGGTCTTCGGCGAGCGCCGTAAATCCAATCGATCCTGAGGACGTTGGCGTTCCGGCCAAGACTCCGCCGAAGCCAAGACTCAAGCCGCTTCCGGTCAGGTCGCCCATTTTATCCGACCATCCAAGCAATCCTGTCCCGCCTGTCGCTGTTAGCGTCTCATTGAACTCAATGCCTGCGGTCCATTCCGGCAATGAGGCGGTTGTGATTTCTATAGCCGGATTCAGAATCAATTGGAAAACCTTTTCATTGACGGCGCCAACCTGATCGGTCGCCTCGGCTGTAAATTCGACCAGTCCCGACACGCTCGGCGTACCTGATAATTGACCAGAAGTGCTTAAACTTAGACCTGTTCCGGACAGATCATTGTTCTTATCGTGCCAAACAATGACCCCAGTGCCTCCCGTCGATGAAAGCGTCTGCGAAAATGTTAGTCCTTCGGTCCAGTCCGGCAAAGATGATGTTGTAATCTCGACCTCAGGATTAATCACGAAAGTCAATGGCTGTTCGGCGGTATGAGGCACCTCATCGGAAACTTCGGCAGTGAATGATACGGTCATCCCGGCCGCAACCGTACCGCTCAACAATCCGTCCGATGAAAGCGTCAGGCCGGTGCCATCCAAATCATTATATTTATCTGTCCAGGTCAATGTCCCGATACTGCCGATAGCTTCCAATTGTTGGGAATAGGCTATTCCGGCGGTCCAGTCGGGCAGGTCGGTGGTAGTAATTTGCATTTCGGCCACGCACTGATAGCCGGTGATTTCAACGTCGTCTATATTCCAGCCGCAATAGGTCCACGAATTGTCGGTCGTGCCCATCGTATAGCGAAGGTAGACGGCCGGTTGACCGTCGGAGATATCGGATATGTCTAGGTCCATCTCGACCCAACCGCCGTCATCTATGGTCTCATCGTTCTCCCAAACTGTGGTCCAGTTAGTACCATTGGTGCTGACACGAACATAAGCGTGATCGTAGGCCGATTGCTCGACTCCCAGCCAGCGCCAGAATTTGAGATGCGCGTTGGTCAGCGACGAACAATCTATAGCCGGACTGGTCAGATGTCTTTCCGGCATCGAGTTTTCGTACCCGCCGCTCAGGTTATAACCGAAAACATTGCTTCCTGAATGACCGCTCGTGGGGTCCGGCGATCCGTGATCGCCGCCGGAACCGATCGGGGTTCCACGCTGCCAGCTGCCGCCGGATATGGTCCAGCCTTTATCCGTTTCGAAATCGTCCTGGAAGACGGTCATAACTTGTGTCGCCACCGTCGGACGGTACGCCAGTGCCGGGTCGGGATCGTAAATCCGACCTTCGCTCTCCTCTTCGGCGCTCATATAAAATCTTATTTCATCACCACAGTCAAGGGGTGGGAGAATTGCAGTATAGCGGTTGTCTGAAGACTGCGGCATATCGACTGTTTGTACCGCGCCACCGTTGATTATATAGTGCAACTGGCCGGTCCCCGGGATTGGTACACCTCCCGACGTCCCCACGACGTTGACGCCCATCGACGTTTCCACCCCCGGCGCGATATATTCCGGAGGAGCACCGTCACGGAAAATGAATCGCAGCGACGGAGTCGGGATGTAATAGCCATCGACATAGTAAGCCGTCGCCGCCGACGCCTGCACCATGCGTGTCATATAATCGAAATTCATGTACGTCGTACTATCCTGGTACGTATGATAAACGGTTGAGAAGACGTACTCGAATGGAAAAGCCACGTCGTAACCGTTTTGAGTAAACGGGTAGTGATCCGAGGCCGATATATTGCCGCTGAAATGCCCGGCAATGTTTATGCCGTCGAGGCCCGCCGCCATATTTCGCCATATATAAACATAAGACGTGTCCGTCCCGTGGTACAATTTGGCATCGCCATCGTTTCCAATAGCGGCGCACATATCAAGATTGAGCATCATGACTATGCTGTCACCGGCGGCGGCCGCGGCATCGGCATAATGCCAGGAACCGTACAACCCCTGCTCTTCGGCATCGAACAGGATAAATTTGAAAGTCATATTGGTTTCAATGTCGGTGAAAATGCGGGCCATTTCCATGACCGCGGACGTTCCCGAACCGTTGTCGTCCGCACCCGGCGACGACGATACGGCGTCGCGGTGTGCTCCCATGATTATCTGATGGTCCGGATAAATCGTCCCGTACTTGATACCGACGACGTTATAAGCCTGTCCCAGGCTGGCCGAAAACGTATCGATATACACCGAGTCCAGCCCGAAATCTAACAGGCTGTTGTATATCCAGTCACGCGACAGCCGATTGCCGGTCGATCCGGTCAGGCGATTGGGGAATGCCTGCAATATATGATCGTAAGACGACAGCGAATCGTATTCGATCAATGAGATAACCGAATCGAGCGTTATTGAACGATCAACTTTTTGCTGCGAAAGTCTGACGGGCTCTTTGAATATTACGCGCAGCCCTTTCGACGGCAGCGGCGTCAAACCCGCAAAGCCAATCTGGTCCGGGGTAATTCCTCCCGGCACGTACACCAGACGGATCCCGTCTTCTTCGAAGATAGTGTTGTATTGTTTGTTTTTATCGGGCTCAAAAGAGGCATCGACCGCCAGATTATTGCGATCAACAGAAGACTCTATCAGGCGGCTGTTGAGATTTTTAACCCTGAATACTTCTTTGGCATTGCCTTTAGTAATTACGAGATAAGCATTGTTGAGCCGCACGACGGCGTCGAAACCCGTTTTAACCAAAGCCATCGCATCGGCCTGGCTGTTGATATCCACACGATATAAATCCTCGGCGCAAACCGAAGACACCAAAGCCAGCATCATCAGGGCGGCAATTATCATACCTCTTCTCACCTTACATACCTCCAAACAATTTTTTTAATTCTGCACACACTCCGGCGCATCACCCGGAGGGTCACCATATATGTAGTCAATCAGATAAAGAATATCGAGCAAATTGGTATTTCCGTCGGAATTGACATCCCCTGTCGACGCCGGAATCGGGTCCGGTCCGGGCGGATCACCATAGATGTTATCGATAAGATACAAAATGTCGATCAGATTATGCGCGCCGTTGGCATCCACGTCGCCGCACGTATAAGTGCGAATTACAATGGACTTTACGACGCTGTCATACCCATCGCTGCATTCAACATCAATGGTAGTGATTGGTGGTTCCGACGGCATGGTACCTGTCAGTGAATCATTTTGCACCGCCATCCAGGGCGATAAATTGGAATAGCTTATGCTAAACGTCGTATCGTCCGGGTCGCTTACGGTTGGATAGAATTCTAAGACATCGCCCGACCAGACATATATCGTATCGGCGGAGACTATTTCCGGCGGATAATTGACAACCGTCTCATGCGGCCATGCCATTCCTATGAATGGATGACTTTCTGACCGCCCGGATTCATCGGCAGCCCTCAGAATGTACTTTATCGACGTGCCCGGTGACTGCGAAGGAATGTAGCCTGTCATAGAATCGGTCGGATCATCAAGCGTCATGGTCGTACTTATGAACGGACGATCGTCGAGGCTGTAATATATCTTCAATGAGTCTTCGTTCAGCGCCGCACCCGAACATGCCGTAACTCTGGCGCCGATAAAAATGTCGCCCGAGGCCGGAACCTTTTCAGGAAGCGGGACGTGGCGAATGCTCAACATGCCTCGGTCCGGCACACCCATCGCCCGGCAGTGGATGGCGTCATCATCCAACCATGAACCGTAAAACCCAAGAATTTCATAACCCGGCATGGCATCCTGATAAGTCTGAATGGCGTTGGCATCGGCGCTGACGCCGAAAATCGGCACAAAAACCTTATTGTTCAAAATCAGGCTGTTGGTATAGGCCGTCCCTGAGGGGCAGTACACTCTGACCACGTTGTACGGTCTCCCCCACGGCGACATCTGCTCCGACAGAAATTGAGCACGGGCATTCAACAAAGCATAGCTCGAGCTTGACGGCGGCACGTCCTTGACCAGTATGGTTCCCGGATTCAGGAGCTTGGCCCAGCAGTCGATATGGTGAATCCCACCCGATTCGATATATCCGAGAACCGTATAATCGTTGCCGAGATACGCTTTCATGATCGAATCGACCGTCTTGGTCGCAAGCGACGGATTTTCGTCGTAAACCAGCCGCGTCGAAAACGATCGGCCAAGCCCGTCCGACATATGATTGCCACCGGTATGGATCAGGTTGCTGCCATAGACGTTCAGGCTCCAAAGAGCGCCTATAGTCTGCGGGATGACGTCATCTAATGGTCTGGGGCGGTTATAAATATTATCCACAATGGCCATCTGGTCGTCCTGGAAGATAAACCACGGGCCGTAGTCGCGGGTCCATATCGAATTGGTAGGGGCCGTTATGAACTGGACGTTGGCCATGTTGACGCCACCCGAAGTGTAGGAATTTCGGGCGCTGGTTTCCTCGGAAGAACTGCCGACGATGGTTGTCACCATGACGTCTTCCGACATCTCCGCCACCAGTGAGATCGGAATTCCCAGCGGCCAGCGGATAATGACACCTTCCGACGGTTCCCATTCGGCCGGATTGCGGAGGCTGCCGGTCGGGGCATCGGTAACTTTGTGTGCAACGCCGATTTCATCGAGATGCAGCAGTTCCTCATCGGTCAGGCCGATGGGAAGATTATTTTGATCGTTTTGTTCGGCGAAAAGATTCGGCGCGGCGATGATTAATGCGGATAACAGCAGAAGGATTGAAAGATTTTTCATAATAGTCCCGGTTGTCTGTTACGCGGCCTGGGGTTAATTTAGCAGTAATCGGACAAGAATAAAAAAATGGCCGCAACTCCTTTAGGGTCAATATAATAGATGAGTGTGATTTGGCAATATAAAGTTTGAGGTGCCGGTGGGATTTTGCCTCGGAAATAATGCCGGAGGCCGGATTTGAACCGGCACGCACTTTACAGTGCAAGGGATTTTAAGTCCCTGGTGTCTACCAATTCCACCACTCCGGCAATTTTAACGTGACAATTTATGAAATTGGCGGGAGTAGCGCAAGTCGCAATTTCCCCGGATTCCTAATGTCATTGGTTAATTTGGCGAAGTGGAAGATGAAAAACCGCGAATCTATACTTTCACTTCGAGCCACTGGCCGCGGCGGTAGTACCATAAAAAGGCCATAGCCGAAACCGCCGTCGCGGCGCTCAGGCTCCACCATACCGCGTTCTGGTCGAAATTCAGAATCTGAGTCAGAATATATATCGACGGTATTTCCAGCAACCACGAATGCCCGATCGAAACGACCATCGCCGGGGTGTTAAGTCCGACGCCCGTGTATATCTGCTCCAGCATAATGAAAATCCCGACAAACGGCATGCCCACCGCCAGGATGCGAAGCAACATAACGCCATAGTGCACCGTCTCCGGGTTGTCGAAATACAGGCGCATAATTATCCCCGCCCCGAAAAAGATAATCAGCCCGCAGGCAATCATGATAGCCACTGACATTAATACCGCCTGGTCCCCGGTCTTTTTCGCCCGGTCCTTTTTCATGCTGCCGAGATTGTGTCCGATCAACGAGGCCAGCCCCAGACCGATGCCGACCAGAATCATGATGCCCAGCGCGGATATTTGCGAACCGACTCCATACGCCGCCACTACCGAATTACCGAACATAGCTATCATCGGCATCACCAGCAACCGTCCGCCTGAAAATGAAATCGATGATATCCACGACGGAATCCCGATCTTGAGTAGTCGATAGGCCGATCCGACCGATACCGGTACATTGCCCCTGAAGTGCAGTTTGACATTGGTCGCGCCACCGTATAGAAGACACAACCCGACGGTGAACGCCAGCGAGTATGAAATAACCGAGGCTACTGCCGCACCGACCACACCCATTTTCGGAAAGCCGAGATATCCGAAAATAAAGAGCGGGTCGAGAATGATATTCAGTACGGTGGAACCGAGCATGATAGCCATAGCCATATTCGGATTAGCGGTGCCGCGCATGGCGGTATAGACAGAAAAGGCGCTGTACGACACCCCCATGCCGAGAAACATGACCCGGCCGTACTGTACACCCAGCTCGATGGCCTCTCCCCGCGCTCCGGCCAGATAGAGAATGTCTTTTATAAAGATAAAGCCGAGAATTCCGAAGGTCAGGCCGAATGTCCACTTGAGCAGGAAGGTCTCTTTTATGGCGGTCTCGGCTCGGTCATAGTCTTTCTCACCGTAACGCCGCGATATTATAGCCACCGACCCCGGCCCGACCAGCTGATTGAACGAGAAGAAAAACCAGAGGATGTTCGAGAAAATGGTCACCGCCGCAACCGCCGTCTCGCGCTCCGGCAGGTTGGCCAGCCAGTACATATCGGCAAGCGAATACAGATGGCCGGAAAGAAAACCGATCATCGACGGCAGTCCCATCCTGACGATGGAGCCGATTATTGAGCCCTCAGTGAAGTCTGTCTTGGCCTTTTTTTCTGTTGCTGTATCAGTCATAAAAATCTCGCGCCAATATATGTCAATTGGGCGCGATCAACAATCACAATGTACGCGGGTATATTCGAA
>CAZMWI010000101.1:0-11716 GCA_964569945.1 uncultured Ignavibacteriaceae bacterium | reverse complement strand
GCAGCGGCGGCGCCCAATCGGACGGCCCTACCTGACTTGTGTTAATCTGGGTCAGCCCGATCGCGACAAACAGCATCAGGATTGTCACTTTCAATCCCACAATCCAGGTCTCCGCTCTGCCAATGGCGTCGGCACTAAGCATATTGAGACCGGCAATCACGACCACGCTGAAACTGATCAGCAGGTGTTTGACAAGCATGTGCGATGATGCCGAAGCAAAGGCCGCGCCGTAGCTGCCGAATGCGGACGAATACAGCGACAACATTACGATATAAGACAACCATAGCAAAGTGTTCATTGCCCCAACCAGGACATTGGGTTTGAAAGCCCGGTCGAGAAAAGTCACCGTCCCGCCCTGGCTCGGAAATGTCACCGAAAGCTTACTGTATGAATACGCCGTAAGCAGTGCGATTACGCCCCCGACGCCGAAAGCCAGAGGTGCCCCGCTTTTGGACAACTGGACCGCCAGGCCGAGGACGGCGAAAATCCCGCCGCCAACCATACCGCCGATGCCAATGGCCACCACACCCCAGAAACCGATGTGAGGAGCGGACACATTTGTGGCTTTCGTATTCATCACTCAAAAATACCGATATTTGAATTTGCCGTCATTAATTATAAAAATAAAGACAACTCGCGCCGCTTTGGCAATTGAAAACTGAGACTATCGGCAGGGGGCCGATATGTAGCCGACGAATAAACGCCCGGGGGCTTTGCTCTCCCCGGGCGTTTATAAGGTCCGATCTAGCGTCCCGTCATTTTTTCCATCCTCTCGGGATATCTTGCACCCTGCACTTCAATTTTCGACGCTGCACTGTCGATTTCATTCAAGTCATCGGATGTAAGTTCAACTGATATCGCGGCGATATTTTCATCCAGGCGGTTGAGCTTGGTGGTACCGGGGATGGGGACAATCCAGGGCTTTTGAGCCAGCAACCACGACAGCGCGATTTGAGCAGGAGAGGCTTTTTTCTTCTGCGCAGTCTTACCGATAAGATCAATCAGAGCCTGATTGGCTTTAAGTGCTTCCGGCACGAAACGAGGCAGGTTGTTTCGGAAGTCAGAGCTGTCAAAAGTCGTGTTTTCGTTAATTTTGCCCGTGAGAAAACCCCGGCCAAGAGGGCTGAATGGCACTAACCCGATCCCGAGTTCTTCAAGGACAGGCAACACTTCCTCTTCCGGTTTTCTCCACCACAACGAATACTCGCTCTGGAGCGCCGTCACCGGTTGAACCGCATGCGCCCGGCGGATAGTCTGGACGCCGGCTTCGGAAAGCCCGAAATGCCTGACCTTACCCTCGTGTATCAATTCTTTCACCGTTCCCGCTACGTCTTCGATCGGAACTTCAGTGTCAACCCGGTGCTGATAGAAAAGGTCAATGACTTCGGTTTGGAGACGTTTGAGCGATGCCTCGGCAACTTCCCTTATGCGCTTCGGACGGCTGTCCAGTCCGATCTGCTTTCCCTCGGAGTCAAACTTAAAGCCAAATTTAGTGGCTATTACCACCCGATCGCGCACAGGCGAAAGGGCTTCTCCGACCAATTCTTCATTGATGTAAGGACCGTATGCTTCAGCGGTATCGAAAAAGGTAATACCTTTGTCCACGGCTGACCTGATAAGGGAGATCATTTCTTTTTTGTCAGCGGCGGGACCGTAACCGTAGCTCATTCCCATACAGCCGAGCCCGAGAGCCGAAACTTCCAGATTGCTGTTTCCGAGCTTACGCTTTTGCATTATTCCTCCTTTATAATTTGTCGATTATCTTTCAATGTTATTGCTTTTGTCTTTTAACCCTGTTTCGACTTTAATGTTCTATATAGCGTTTTCAAAGGCTCGGTTGGTTGGACCACATTTGTACATATTTACTTTATACCCTAAATTCTTCTATGGAATTATATATATATTGAAGGAGGAGACCTCTCGGCCTCCTCCTTTTCTATTAGGGGTAGTGTATTATTTGTTTATGAGTGCAGCGGCGTACCGTGGTCCTTGATTACTGGCAGTCGACGTCATACTGCCAGACGTCCCAGCAACTCCTGACCCCGTCTTTGTAATCCGGCCATTCAATGCTCCCGGAGCCGTCCCGGTTCCAGATGATCGTGCCGGAATTGTCATTCGCAGCATCATTAAAATCTATCGACGCCATTTCGAGCGATTCTTCAAAAATAAGCTCGCTTCCCTCAGCCGGATCACCCGTTTTGTTTACAAGAAACGAGAGCCGGCGATCAATCGCGCTGTTATTCTGCCAGTCGATAAGCACACAAGGGACACCCGGCGTGCCCTCTTCGTTCCCGGCGAATACACTCGCGTCAGTTAGTGAACTCGATTCGGGTTCGTAAAATTGCCAGTACCCGGCATGTCCACCATTCTCCACTTCTCCATCGAACCAGAGAAAATGATCGAGAAGCATGTTCGGATCGTTGCTCGAAACCTCCAGACTCCAGGCAACATACGTATCCATGGCCTTCCCCTTGAGGAAAATACTGTACTCTGATCCGTGATTATCGACATAAACATAAGTCCACAACCAGGACCCGTCCTGCTGGTATTGAGGCACCGAGTGGATCGCCGTCGCGAATGCCGCTGTCGGCTCGGCGAGCGCCGCGTAGGCGACCACGTTGAGAAAGAAGACGCGCACGGCGGCATTGAGAAAATTGAGCTTCAGCGCATCGGGCGATGCGGCAATCGGCTCGATGAGCCTTCCGGCCCTCATCGACTGTGCGTCGATCTGTGCCGAATTGAAGAAGTCTATATCCATTGTCATGGTGCTGACCGACGGCAGGTCCGGCGGTGTCACTGTTTCGGGTCCCGTCGCCTGCTTGTCCGTTGAGCATCCCAGCAGGGAGAAGATCGCTACCAGCATCACCATGCAGATCAGTGTTTTGTGATTACGCATTGCAGTACCTCCTTATCAATGTAATTATGCATATTGTCATAAACGTCTTAGAATGAATAACCGGCTGTGATTCCCAGCGTGGTCAATCTCCCGTGCTCGTCGGTACTTGACTCGTAGCTGAAAGCACCGAGAGACAATTCCGCCTTGTCGAACTTTATCATGTTATGCGTAAAGTCGAGGCCCAGCGAGAAGTGGCGGGAGAGAAAACACTTGAAGCCCCCTCCGAACGAGATTCCACCCCCGCTGGTCCGGGCGCTCGCCGATCCATATTTTAGTTCGAGAGAGTATCCGGCGAGACCGCCTTTGAGGTAAGGACGAAACGTCTTTTCCGGCAGGAACCGATAGTACCCGAAGATCTGAAACGACGCCATTTGAGCATCGATTGCTGAATCCGAAGTCTTGTGATTTGAGCCGCCCGCTGCGATCTCGAGCATGAAAACCGGATTGAAACGGTACCCGACACTGACCCGGGCACCTCCGCCGTCTTCCTTTATATTGAATATGTCAGAACTTACGTCGGAATGGAATGAAGCTCCTTCCAAAGCCAGCCCGATACAAAACCCGCTTTCATCCTCGGAGACTTCGGCCCGTGAGATGTTCGGTGCAAGACAAAGATAGAGAGCAACCAGTGTTACAAGAGCCGCATGTCTTGTTCCTACTGATTTTTTCTTCGTTTTCAACAAGTTCATATTGTATGTCCTCTCAATCTAATATTTGCCGCAAAATCAACGACTTCAAGTTACGCTTTTTGTTATAATCAAGAAATATGCCAGCTTCCGGCCGTATTTCGTGTGTCGGATTGACGGCTTTAAGATATTGGCAGATATGTTGTTACATGATTACATAAGGAGATGTCCTGAGTCCGATCCTGCGGGAGCAGGTGTAGTCGATTTTCACGGTACGTGCCGTTTTTTCACTCTTTCTTGACGATGCCGTAGTGCTTTATCTTTTTATGGAGATTGGTTCTTTCGAGTCCCAGCTCTTCTGCCGCTTTCGTCACATTCCAGTCATTTTGTTCAAGGGCCTGTATAATCATCGCCCGCTCAAGATTTTCTTTGGCAGTTTGCAGGGTTAAATTCTGGTCATCTCCCACGTCGGGCATCTGTGCCGCAGATGTTTTGAACGCTCGTATCTCTGCGCCGAGATCATCCAATTTGATTACGTTCCCCGCCGACATGATAACCATGCGCTCCACCTGGTTGCGAAGCTCCCGCACGTTGCCGGGCCATGAATATCGCTCAAGCAGCTTCATCATGTCCGGATGAAAAGTCTTCCTCGGCAAATCGTTTTCGGCGCAATAGGCATCGAGAAAAGAACTTGCCAGAAGCGGGATGTCTTCCGGGTGCGAGCGCAGAGGGGGAGACACAAGCGGCACGACGCTGAGGCGAAAGTACAAATCCTCGCGGAATCTCCCCGATGATACTTCGTCATCGAGGTCCTTATTCGTCGCGGCTATTACGCGGACGTCGACCTTGATTGTCTTGTTGTCACCGACCTTTTCCACTTCACCTTCCTGGAGAACCCGGAGGAGCTTTGTTTGAACCCGAAGACTCATGTCTCCGACTTCATCGAGAAAGAGCGTTCCCCCGTTTGCTTCCTCGAACTTTCCTTCGCGCGTCGCAACCGATCCGGTATAGGCACCTTTGACGCTGCCGAATAACTCGGCTTCAATGAGCTCTTCCGGAATCGCCGCGCAATTAATCTTCACGAAAGGGCCGCGCGACCGTTTGCTCCGCTCGTGGATCTCACGGGCGATAAGTTCCTTGCCGGTTCCCGATTCTCCGCGTATGAGGACTCTCGCATTGGTAGGCGCCACTTTCGCCACCTGCTCGAGGACATCTTTTATGCTTTCGCTTTTTCCCTGGAATTCCTGCCGGCGCGGCTGTCGGCCTCGAAGCATGCGGTTTTCCTCGGCAAGGGAACTGCGCTCAAGCGCATTGCGCGACGTGACAAGGATTTTCTCCTTGCCGAAATCCTTTTCAAGAAAGTCGAAGGCGCCGAGCTTGATCGCCTCAACAGCTTTTTCGACCGAGCCGTGGCCCGTGAGAATGACGACAACCTGATCCGGTTTGCGCAGTCGAATCTCCTTGAGCACGTCAATGCCGTCCCGGTCGCCCAACGCAAGATCGAGGTAGACGACGTCGAAGTGCTCAGTCTGCAACCGCGCGAGACCCGCCACCCCATTTTCGGCTGACGCGGTTTCCCAACCGGCGTTGCGGTGAATCGTCTCCATCATCCGACGGATATTCGGCTCATCATCGATAATAAGTACACGGCCGCTCATTGTCGTCTCACCTCTCTTCCTGAATATTATTTGTGTCACCCGTAGGGCCGCTCAGGGGAAGTGTCATAGTGAACACGGCGCCCCCGCCTGCGGGGCTATTCACGTCTATCGTACCCCGGTGCATGAGGATAATGCTTTTCACCAGTGCAAGGCCGAGTCCCGTCCCCGTTCTTCGCGTCGTGAAATAGGGGTCGAATATACGGGCGATGTTCTCGGCCGGAATCCCCGGCCCATTGTCTGAAAAGACGATGACGGCATCATCGGTGCGGCGTTTCATCTCGATTGTAATCTTCGTCTCCCTTCCGTCGGAGGATGCACTTCCGGAATTGTCAAAGAGGTTGACGAACACGCGCCTCATCTGGTCCGAATCGAATGGGAATTCGGGGAGGTCGGGATCGACCTGTATGCGGGTTTCACCCTGCGGATAAAGCTTGGCCAGGTCGGATACGAGAGATCCAAGTGATCCCTTAGTTGGCGAAAGTCCGGGCATCTTGGCAAACATCGAAAACTCTTTTACGAGCCGCTGCAGGTGGCCGAGTTCGTCCTCAACGACGCGCGTCGATTCGCCGAGGAAGTTGCGGTACTCTCCGTCCTCACCCCGATATTGGTCCCGCATCTCCTGCACCGCCAGACGAATGGGGAGAAGCGGATTTTTGATTTCATGGGCGAGGTGGCGTGCCATCTCCCGCCAACCCACGACTTTTTCCATGTCGATTAGACGTCGCCGCTGAGAGTCGAGACGGCTCACCATTAGATTGAACGAATCAATAAGACGACCAATCTCCCCTCCGGTCTCGCGCTTCAACTGCACTTGCCAGTCTCCACCGGCGACCGTAACCGCCGCATCGGAGAGATGCCGTACCGGCGAGGCCATCTGCTCGGCCATCAGAAGCGCAAGCCCAAGCGCGACAAGAAGAATGACACCGTATACAATGATGAACGGATAGAAGAAACTCTGACTCAAAGCTCCCTGCGCCAGGCGGAGCTGGGCGAATATCTGACGCCCGTCGAACAGTTTTTGTGCGTCGGCGAGAAAGCCGGGATCGATCTTAAGGTAGAAGAGAAGACCGCTGTCGGCTGTGCCGGATGGATTCCAGAGCGCCAACTGCACGGCTTTGTCTTCCGTCTCGAAAAAAGACAGGTCTCTCAGACCTGATACATGCGGCGGCCTTATGTTCACCGCTCTTGATGCTATCAGATTGTCAAACCCGGGCTGCCGGGTGAACGCATCAAGCGCTATCGGAATGTCACCGGCCGGCTGCGTTGCATTGGTATCCGAAACAATAAAATAACCGTCGATTCGATTGGTTTCAACGAAATTTTTAAGGGCGGTATAGACCTGCGACGATTCGAGATGCCTCCGTGGCATGACAGTCGTGATTTTCTGCACATCCTCTTCGAAATCGGACTCGAGTCGTGCCAGAAGCTTACGAGATGCCGACATTCCGCCGTCAAGCGCATCAGACACTGTCGTGCTCAGCCCGACATTGAAGCTCTTTTCAAGGAGATTTCGGACAAGGAAGGTTATCGGTATCGAAGGCAGGATGGTAACGATTATGCATATGATGATCAATCGCAGTCTGATTGTCATTACTTTTTCTCCTTGTCCGGCGCGAGAAGCGAATCGGGCTTTATGAAATCTGACTTATACCAACTACTCTGATTGACGACCCCGCGCTCTTTTGAAAAAAAGTGCGAGATAAGCTCGTTCAGGTTGAGTACCTGCCCGTGCCACGAGTCGTCTTCGCTTGTCCGCATATTCTCGCTCACCCATCCGGCAATCTTTTCCCGGTCTGCGCCGCGCAGGGGATTGATCATGATGCTCATGTGCACGCGGTAGGATCGGTCGGAATCGAGAGAATCGAACGCTACCAGTTTCAGTCGGTGCAGGTTTTCAATCGCCTGCCGCATTTCAGCGAAAGTCGGAAACGACAGCGTCGTATCCGGCGCCTTGATTGAATATATGTCCTCCCAAACGTCATAACAAAGTGAAAACGACAAGACATTTTCCGATACCGTGCTTCCCTCGGTAGTTGAGAAGTAGTAAAAGAGATCGACAACTGCCGGAAGCCCGCTTTTTACGGTGCCGGTGATGCGCTCGGAAAAAAGCCCCGAACTTGCAATGTCTCCCAAGATGTATCCCTGATCAACGGCGAGCGTAACGCCGTCGATGGTGGGACGGGCATCCTCCGCGAGAACGGATTGTGACCATCCCCCTATAAGAAGAAAAATTGCGCTTATCGCCGCTATCGCTTTGTTTCCTGTCATTACACTCCGGATACCCATCGATCAGAAAGAGAATCCCACACAACCGTTAATATAGAATTTATTCCCCGTTCTGCTTTCAGTGAACGGAACGCCTACATCGAAGCCGAGCGTCCCGATCCAGGGGAGCCGCAGGCGGACGCCGTACCCGGCCGCCGCCTCGATGTCGGACGCCTCGAGCTGTTTGCCGCGCTCCCAGCCGATCCCCGCGTCGACAAAGAGCAGTCCCGTAAGACGCGGTGGTGTGTCGGCCGTCGAGGCTATGAGAGGAAATCGGAATTCATCGCTTGCGATTAAGAAACCATCGCTTCCGGACGGCGGCGAAAGGCTCAACTCGCGATAGCCCCGTACCGAGTACGCCCCGCCGAGAAAGAATTTCTCGTAATAGGGCGTCCTTTTTGAGACGATACCCGCGGCGAGTCGGCTCGAAAGGACATACCAGCCTCCGAGGCCGATATGCCTGCGAAAATCACATTCCGCCTTGGCAAAGGTTTCATCTCCACCGAAGAAAGTGCCGTTGGACTGTGCCTGCAGTAGCGTGAAAGATCCCGACCGGGGATAGCCGGGTCGGTCGCGAGTATCGCGTATTACCCTTAAGACCAGCCCGGTAATGTCCGTACGCCTGATACCGGCCTGAAGGGACACGGGAAATTCATCGAATTCGTATTTTTGGCCGCTATCGGAGTCGACATAGGTACTCTCGGGACGCACCCCTTCCGCATGAAAACCGAACGAGAATCTAGTGCTGTCGCGCAGCATGTATGATAAATGTAGTTCAGCCCCCGACCGCGCTATCTTCTGCCGAAATTCACGGGTATACTGGCCGTCGCCTGTCGCATCCCAGTTTGAAGGAGCATCCTCGCCGCCAAAGAAGATCTGCTGCTGGGTGTAGATGTGGAAATTCCCGCCCATGCCGAATTCTCCCGGCTTTAAACGCCGCTCGAACTGTCCGTCCAGACCCGCGATATGGAATCCAAGGCGCAACCCGAGCCGGTATTCGGTACCATGAGCGGCGGTGGGTTCAACCCGCAGGCCGAGCAGAGTAAGAAACCAGCCGTAAGTATCGTGGAGCCCGTAGCCGGTCTCAAAGATAACCGATTTTCGTTCAACTACAGAGATATCGAGAATGACCAAACCTCGCCCGGAGCCGGGGCGTGTCGAGAAATCCGCCGAGCTTAAAAGGGGGTACTCACTCAATAGACGGCGCCGCGCCTCTTCGAGGATAGCCACATTTACAGTATCACTTGGATCGAGACCCAATGTGCCAAGAATTTCAGAATCCGAGATATGGGAATTGCCGTCCACAACGATCTGCTCGAGTTCGAGAACTCTGTGGGACGGTTCTTCGTCGGCCGTCATTGCAGGAGCCGCAACGAGTAAGTCGGGCTCTGTTGTGGCTTTAGCAGCCAGCGGTCGCGTTGCTGCTGCGCTGCACGCGAGCCACAGCAACATCATTATTTCAATCAGTCTATTATTCAATCAAATCACCTCCAGGCACGCATGGAGCAACTGCCATGCCACATGTGCCGGTCGGCTGGGTCGCTGTAACGTCCTGATAATAGGCGTGTTAGGCAACTCCTCTTTTTGTGTCCTTCACCACCTGGGGTTAGATAGTGTGAAAAAAACACACACAACAAGCTTCAGTCAAAGTAAATCAGGAGCCAAGGGTCCTGACATTCTTCAATCTAAAATAAACTTTTGAAAATATTAATATATGAAGCCCCCTCCAAAAGGTAGATAAAAATGGCGGGGTCTACAAGACGAGTTCCGCAACCGGCTTCAGTCTATTTTACAAGGACCATTTTTTTCGTGTCATAAAAATTATCTGTCTTCATCCGGATAAAATAAATGCCGGAAGATACTACCCCGCCCCAATCAGAATTTCCATCCCATTCGATCGAATAGACGCCCGCCGATTGAGATTCGAATTGCCATTGGCGAACAACCTGGCCGAGTATGTTATAAACGGTCAATGATACCGCGGCGCGTCGGGGCAAAGTGTAGTTAATTTTTGTCGTCAGGTTGAAAGGATTGGGGTAATTTTGCGACAGGGCGTATCCTGACGGCAAGCCAATCGGATCGTCGTCGTTAACCGGTGTAGCATCGCCGCCTAATTTTGCGATATATATGTCCGATCCCCCATTCGAATAAGAATAACTATAGCCTACAAGCATATAATTCTGCCCTTGATCCTGGAAAACCATCCGGCCGAAATCGGATTTTGCTCCGCCATAATTAAAGCCCCATATCTGATTGCCAAATATGTCCGTCCTGATGGCATAGATATCGACCGATTGCGCGCCGAACGATTCGGTTGTACCGGTGACGATGTATCCGCCACCCCGTAATGAAAAGATCGAATATCCGCGGTCATCATTGATTCCGCCGTAAGTCTTTTCCCATAAAGGAGCCCCTCCAATGTCGGTCTTTATTAAGAATACATCTGAATATCCGGCGCCGTAAGAAGCGGTGCTCCCGACAATAATAAATCCGCCGTCCTGGGCATTTTCGATATCACTTCCAAAATCAGCTTTATCTCCTCCGAGGGCAACCGCCCAAAGCGAATCACCTGAGGGTCCCACCCTGACCAGATAAACGCTGCTATACCCTTCTCCAAAAGAACCGGTCGATCCGACCGCGATATATCCGCCATCGGCAACTTCCCTGACCGCACTTCCGGATTCACCCCCGGCGCCTCCGAAGGTTCTGGTCCAGAGAGTGTCGCCATCAGAATTCGTCTTAATTAAATATAGATCGGAATATCCGGCTCCACGGGATGATGTCGTGCCACATATAATATATCCGTCCCCGGTGACTCTGATTGAACACCCTTCATCATCCTCTGCTCCTCCAAAAGTCCTCGACCACATCAACTCCCCGAGCGAGTCGACTTTAAGCAAATAGACGTCGCGCTTGCCATTGCCGAAGGAACGGGTTGAACCAACGAGAATAAAACCGCTGTCCGGTGTTTTTTGAATATCGTAGCCATATTCGCTGAATTCGCCACCGTATTTGGCTGTCCAGATTGTATCACCGGCCGAATTCAATTTCAGAAGATACATATCAAAATCACCGGCGCCGAAAGAAAAAGTGCTTCCGAAAACAACATAATCTCCGGCGTCGGTCTGAACTCCGGCGTACCCCAGTTCGTTATATATACCACCTTTATTCGTCTGCCAGATTAGATCCTGGCCTGCCGACGCCAGGGGCAGAATCATAATGATTACCAATGACGAAAATATTATTTTGATAAATCTGCAACTCATTATCGTTACATCATTTTTTTGCCGGCTGTTTAATTTTTGAACAGCTGCTTCTATGGACAGTATCGGATTTCCCCCATAACACTTTAGTCCCATGACAAAATTATCGGACATTTAATATCAAGTAAGTCAAACAGGATTAAGTGATTAAAGCCCCTTCCAGCTATCCGCAGTGAATTATAAAACGTCTGTGTAATAATAGATAGCCTGTATCTTGTTGATATCCATAATGTTACAATCTCGATTATGGCCGTTCTCCAATACTCGGAGTCGAATAAATCCCAATTGCCGCCGCCGGCTCTTTTATATCCGAATGTCCCACATATAGTTTCAATAAAACACTCGACGCGGCACCCGGCTTGCCCCAATAGAATAGAAATTAAATTGCGGTCCCTAATGGGGAGGAGTATATGCTTAAGAGATTATGCCTCTTGATGCTGACAGCTATAATTATGTCCATCAGTCCGGGCCTTGTTATGGCTCAGGAATACGGGATAATTCAGGCTACTGCAACGGTTTTACAATCTATCAGCGTCACGGGTAATCATGACCTGATGTTTGAAGTAGTAATGCCCGGGACGCCGAAAACTGTTGATAAAGCAACGATCGGCCGCGCCGGGGAATTTGAAATTACCGGCTATGTGTCGGCCGAAATAAGTATCGATTTTACGTTGCCGCCGGCTCTGCTGCTCGATTCAACAACCGCCATGCCAATCAATTTTAATGATACCGACGCCTCCTATGACGATGGTACCGGAGGCGGTCAGACGGCGCCCATCGCGTTTGTCGATCCGAACGGCCCGTTGACATTACGATTGGGCGCGGGCGGACAGATGTTTCTCTGGATTGGCGGCACCGTTAACCCGGACATATCCCAAACCGGTGGTGATTACGGAGCCGATATTACATTGACCGTCGCTTATACCGGCAATTAGATCAGATACTCATGAGGTAATGCCGGAGCAGCCGGGCCTGACAATTAGTCTTGACAATAACCGAAACGGCAGT
>CAZMWI010000100.1:0-11947 GCA_964569945.1 uncultured Ignavibacteriaceae bacterium | reverse complement strand
ATACGACCTGAGGACTCCCGCCACTCCGGAGCTCTTTGTCCAGGATACGGTCGATTCCAACGGCCTCGATTTAGATTGGACCTTTTTTGATACTCTCAATCCGGCTGTCGATTATGAACTGCAGGAGCTTCAGGATTTCGAGCCCCTTACAGATTCCGCCAATAATTTCGAGAACTGGTCGCAGTTAGGCTTTGAACTTTCGAGCGCGCGAAGCTATTCCTCCCCAACCAGTTTCTTTTCCGGCGTAGGCAACAACCGTCAGTACCATATCACGACCGACAGCTATTACACGGTCCCCGCCGACGATACCCTCAAATTCCGCATTTGGTACGCCATTGAACAAGACTGGGATTACGGCTACGCCGAAGTTTCGACTGACGGCGTCAACTTCACTCCTCTTGCGGGGAACATCACGACCAACACCGACCCCAACGGCAACAATCGCGGCAATGGCATAACGGGCTTTTCATCGGGCTGGGTGGAAGGCCGCTTCCCTCTGAATGCTTATTCCGGTCAGGACGTACTCTTCAGAATTTCGTACTACACCGACGAGTACGTCAATGAGGAAGGCTTCTATGTCGACGATATTAATCCCGTCATGGGCTACGCCACGAAGACGGATTACGCCACGACCGATACTACCTATTCGTTTTCCGGCAAACCGGTCGGTCAATATTATTATCACGTTCGAGCCCGTGACGCTCAAAACCAATGGGGCAATTACAGCGTGATCAAACCGGTGACGGTTATCCCGGGAGCTGCCTATACCTGCGGTGATCTTAATGATGACGGTTATATTAACCTGATTGACATCCTGTATTTGATCGACTTTCTCTATGGCGACCCGGCCGGGCCTCAGCCCGATCCGCTTATCTCGGCCGACGCCGACGGCGACGGCCTCGTAAATCTGGTAGATATACTTTATTTAATAGATTTCGTTTACAGCGATCCTCCTGGACCAACACCGGTTTGCGGGGGTTAATTACATATTGGCCAAAAGGTTGCTTTGACCGGCTAAATAGCTTTTGAGGGCAAGGGATCGGCAAAAGGTCCGATAATTAAGGTAAGCCCGAAATCTAATGGATACTGAAACAGGGATAGGTAAAATCAAATGAGGAAGATCAAGACAATTGGATTGTGTTTTCTTGCCGTTCTGACCGTCGCCGGAACCGCCTTCGGACAGCTCAGTAAAGGCGGCCGCCCCTACACTTTCGAGCACATCCTTTCCGCGGCCCAGATGGTTGTCTCGGCAAAGCAACTGCCATCGGTCGACGTGGCAGCATTTAAACAGCAGGACTCTATCGACGCCTCCAACAAGGACATCCCATACCGCTTCGGTGCCCCGATGGCGGTTAACTATACTCTGGATAATTCCGGTAACTGGGAGACGCTAGCCAATGGCGACCGGCTTTGGCGGCTGAAAATTTCCTCTCCCGGCGCGTACTCACTGAACCTTGTCTACGATCGTTTTTATCTTCCCGAAGGAGCCAGGCTATATATCTACAACGGCGACGAGTCTTATGTCATCGGAGCCTTTACTTCCGACAACAATAAAAAGCACGGTCGTTTCGCGACTGCTCCGGTCAAAGGCGACGTCAGCGTTCTGGAATATTACGAACCGAAAGAAGTCGCCGGACAGGGGATAATTTCCATATCCTCGGTTGTGCACGCCTATCGCAATCTGTTTGATCGTGATGAACTAAAGGCCGCCACCGATTTCGGCAGTTCCGGGTCGTGCAATAATAACGTCAATTGCCCCGAAGGCGACCCCTGGCAGGTCGAGAAACGCGCCGTAGCCATGATCCTGACCGCCGGAAACTCCCGCATCTGCAGCGGTGCCCTGGTTAATAACGTCCGCGAGGACCAGACTCCGTACTTCCTGACCGCCAACCACTGCCTCCCCGGTTCGGACACGTGGATTTTCATGTTCAACTACGAAAGTCCCAATTGCTCCAATATCAATGGCCCTACGTACATGACATTGCAAGGCTCAACCCTGCGCGCGACTTACTCTACCTCGGATTTTTGCCTGCTCGAACTTGATGAAGCCCCGCCTGATTCTTATAATGTGTACTATGCCGGGTGGTCGGCTGAAAACGTCGCCTCGACTTCTTCCACTTGCATTCACCATCCCAAAGGCGATATCAAGAAGATTTCATTCGATTATGACGCGGCCACCTCGGCCAATTATCTCTCGACCACCGGTACCACCCACTGGCGGATAGGCAACTGGGAAGACGGCACCACGGAGGGCGGATCATCGGGCTCACCGCTTTTCGACCAAAACCATCATATCGTCGGGCAGCTGCACGGCGGTTATGCCTCGTGCACCGATATTTCTTCCGACTGGTTCGGCAAATTTGCCATGTCCTGGAACGGCGGCGGGACGTCGTCGACCCGTCTGCGCGACTGGCTCGATCCCGACAATACATCGACGACCATCCTCGACGGCCTCGATCCGTTCGCCGGAACCGATATCGTTCACACGCCGCTGCCCAATACATCGGATACGACCAACGACTATGCTGTTTATGCAACCATAATCAGCAACAATCCGCTGGTGACCGATTCGCTCCTGTTGTACTATCAGATATCCACTGTTTGGTACGAAGACACTCTCGAAGCGACCGGTCAGCCCGATGAATACGTCGGGTATATTCCGGCCCAGCCGCCGGGGACTGACATAAATTATTATCTTTACGCCACCGACAATGTGGGCGCGTCCGATACGACCGAAATATTTTCCTTCAGCGTCCTCGATTACGGGCTGAGCATCAGCACGCCCGTCGATTCGGGCTTCGCCATTACATCGGACACCGTCTGGTTTGATCTGACTCTCACCAACGACGGCGTCTTCGATGATTCTTATACTCTGCAGGCAACCGGTGGTACGTGGCCGGTTTCTATCTGGGATCAGGCGGGAACCACACAAATTTCGAGCACCGGTACGATCGTATCCGGTAATACCTTTGACTTCAAAGTGGCCATTGAAGTGCAGGGCACAATTTACGGCAATTCCGATATCGTCCAAATCACCGGCACATCGGTAGCGGATAATTCCGTAACCGGCTCTATCGACCTAAAAGCTATATCCGAAGGTGAGCCGGTGACGCTGCCGTTTACCGATAACTTCCCGACTCAGACCCTCGACCCGACCAAATGGGTGTATAAATCGTCCGGATCCGATATCAACAACGCCGGTGCCAACGAACCGTCGGCCCCGTACAGTCTCGATTTCGATGGTGACCCCGGCGGCGCCGATACGGTTATTTCGCAGGTGATGGATTTAAGCGGCCTGTCTAACGCCCGCATTTCATTTTATTACGAACCTGGCGGCGATGCCGAAGCACCCGACAACAACGATAATCTGTACTTTGAATATAAAAATTCCTCCGGTGAATGGGCTGAACTGCAGACTTTTTACGGTGACGGATCGAGCTCCACAACGTACCATGAAGAAGTTTTAACTCTGCCGCCCGATGCCCACCATTCCTCCTTCCGTCTGCGTATTCACAATACCGCCACACCGGGCAATTTCGACGACTGGTTCGTGGACGATATCTTCATCGGAGAACCGCCGGCTTATGCCGTCAAAGTTATACCGTCCACACAGGGACAGTACGGCGCCGCCGGTGACAGCGCTCTATTCCGCATTATGATTTCCAACCGCGGTATGTACGATGACGCGTACGATCTGAGCACATCCGGCGGACTCTGGCCCGCGGCTTTCTTCGACAGCACCGGGACAACACAGATATACTCAACTCCGACGATATTGGTCGGAGATTCAGCCAGCTTTGTCGTGAAGGTAGCCGTTCCCCCCGCCGCCGATCTCGCCGAGGGCGATACATCCACGGTGACAATAACTTCGCAGGGCGACGCCGGTGTATCGACAAGCTGCGAAATCAGAAGCTATTCATCCGGCCCGACCGGGGCTTTCCCCTGGTATGAGCCATTCCCGGAAGATACGTTGTACACGATGCGGTGGATCATAAACAAGGGCGCCGAAGTAACCAACGCCGCACCTAATCCGCCGAGCAGCCCGTATGAATTGAAACTGGACGGCGGCAACGATACAATCGTCAGCCAGATAATCGACTTAGGCGGCAAAGACGGTGCATTGCTGACCTACTATTACGAACCCGGCGGAGGCGGTGACGCCCCGGAAACGGGCGAATATCTCCGAGTCGATTATCGAAACGTCAAAGGCGTCTGGATTACGATCGACACTCTCGAAGGTACCGGAGCGACAATGACCTCATTCACGAAGGTAACTATCCCCCTTCCGATTTGGGCAATTCACAGCAATTTCCAGCTGCGCTTCCGGTCAACAGGTTCCTGTGTCGATTGCGATATCTGGTACGTCGACGATATAAATATCGGTTATATACCGGCTATCGAAGTGCAGCCCGGCACCATGAGTAATACCCTCGTACAGGGTGATTCAGTTTCAGAACAGCTGATTATTTCCAACACTGGCGAGGGTGAACTCGATTATAATTTATCGATACTGCCGCTGCTCAACAAATCGGCCCTGCTCTCCGACCTTTTGGCCGACAGCCTGCTCGAACCGGCTCACCGCGTTTACCCGGAAGGCTTCGAAAATTATGAAGACATCAAAGGCGTCGATGACCCGCGCGACGGTTACCCGGTCGACAAATCCGCCGGCGGACCCGACGGGTCCGGATATTATTGGATAGATTCCGACCAGTTCGGCGGACCTACCTTCTCCTGGGAAGACGTATCATCGACGGGAACACTTGTCACCGGCCTCGACGATGACAATTATGTCGGACCGTACAGCATCGGCTTCGATTTCACCTATTACGGAACTTCATATAATTCCCTCTATATCGGCTCCAATGGTTTGATCGGCTTCAGCCCGACCGACCTCGACGTGAGAGCCAAGAAATCAATTCCGACCGCGGCCACGCCAAATAACTTCCTGGCCTGGATGTGGGACGATCTCGATCCAACCAATGCCAACAATCCCGGCTCGCAGGTGTATGTCTTTAGCGATCCCTCGCGCTGCGTCGTACAGTTCGTTAATTATCCCGAGTACGGGGCGGCGACCGGTGACGTTATAAATGCCGAAATTATTCTCTCCGCCGACGGCACCATCAAATTCCAATACCTTACGATTGCTTCCGGGTTTGACGTCGCTTCATCAACAATTGGAATCGAAAACGCCACTGGAACCGACGGCCTCGAAGTCGCCTATCTGACGCCGTATTTAAAAAACAATCTTGCTATTCAATTCTATCATCCTGATATCTGGATGTCGGCCAGCAAAGCCTCCGGTGAACTACAGACTGCCGAAGCCGACACGGTCGAAATTAAAATCATTTCGGCAGGCATGGATGTGGGGACCTACCACGCGCAGATTATCATCAACAGCAACGATCCCGATCCCGGCGATAACCCATTCGTAATCCCGGTCGATCTGACCGTCGAGGCTCTGCCCCAGTTCATCTGCGGTGACGCCAACAACGACGGAGCGATAAACCTGCTTGATATATTATATTTGATTGCCAACATCTATGGTGATCCCACTGGACCACCGCCCGACCCGCCGGAATCGGGCGACGTCAACAACGACGGCTCGGTCAATCTGCTTGATATACTTGTTCTTATATCATATAAGTATGACACGCCGCCCGGCCCGGACCCGCAGTGCCCGTAAAATATGCCAAAAGCGCCGTTTATTTTCTTGACGGCGCTTTTTTTTGGACTTATTTTCATATAGTACCTGTGCGATACTAACCGGAATTGAAAACCGGATTACATCTCGAGAATTTCGCTGTCGGGAAGACAGCCGTGCCATAAAAAATTCAATATTTGAGGGAGGGTGAGCCATGAATCGTAAGTTCAATGCAGTTAAAAGCCTTTTTATATTACTGATTGTGCTGTCGGGTTTTCTGGCATCTCATGCATTTGGCGAACCGAAAGCCGTTATGACCCCGGACCCGACGTTCGTTATTGATGCCTGGGCTTACGGCTACCCCGAACCAACCAATACCATTTATTGCGGTAATATTGCACCGCTGGACATCACGCAGATCGATCCGGCCAGTTTTACGGTTAACACGAACATCGTGCCCGATTCCTGCGAACTGATTCCTGCAATGGAAGGCTTTGACGGTGCCGTGTGGAAGCTTGTCATCAATCGCCGTAATTTTATCAACGGTTACGGGCTCGTCTATGACAGCACCCAGCATCGTTATTACGTCCACGCCGAAATACCCGGAAAATGTGAAGTTTGGATAAACGGCTGGGTCTATCTCAGGGGTGAAGGGCCGGGTGACGCCAATGGTGACGGCCAGGTAAACATGCTCGATGTGGTCCTTCTTGTCAATCATATTTACGGTGCTCACCCCGCCGCATATCCGGTTCGTCCCGCCGGAGACTACAACCGCGACGGCCGCTACGACCTGATCGATATCCTTGGAGTTATCGACCGCATAAAAGGCATAGTCCGAACATAGTGTTACACATGCTTATTATTCTAATCATCGTTTCGTCACGTCTTGATTCCCCGCAAAGGGAATTGTGACGTGACGGTCCTAAATAAATGAACATCGACCCTATTTTATTTTTCGCTTGACAAAACCGATTATTGCCGGTATTTTCGAAATGTAAACGGTAAATACCGGCTCCGCTTTAAGAATCTATCGGCCGGACAATATATAGGGTACATATAGCGCTACAGCTAAGGGATTAAAAGACTTAACAGCATTAACGGAGGTTGATTATACAACCCGGCATAATAAGTCCCGTGCTGAAGCGTAATTTTTTGTACCTGAGTCCGCGCGGCCTCAGTTTTCGGGATATTTAAATTTTTAAATGACAATATTGCCTCCCGGCATCGTGAATTCTGCGGAATTCTTCGATAATCGAGACCTTGCGTTTATATGCCAGCCCATTAAACGCAAAAGGGGGACGGGTTGAAGCAACCTGTCCCCCACGGCTTTTTATAAGCCTGACTAATCGCTAACCTGTTCGGTCAATTCATACCGTCTGTAAATCCGGGCGTAATGCCCGCCCCCGCGCATCAATTCATCATGCGATCCCGACTCCGCCAGACGACCGTCTTCGAGGACGAAAATACGGTCGGCCATACGAAGTGTATCCGGACGATGCGTTATCAATATCGCCGTCATTTCCGGCATGACTTCGTGCAGGCGATTCCACAAGGCGTCTTCCGTCCGCGAATCGAGCGCCGACGTGCAATCATCGAGAATCAGAATGTGCGGCTTCCCGACCAGTGCCCTCGCCAGCGACAATCGCTGTTTCTGACCGCCCGAGATCGACATCCCCCGCGTTCCGATCTGAGTTTCGATGCCTTTCGGGAAGGTCGCGATTTCGTCCTTTAGCTGCGCAATATCGACCGCCCAGTGCAAAACGTCGTCGGATATATCGGTCCGCCCGAACAGGATGTTATTCTTCACCGAATCGCTGAACAGAGTCGGTTCCTGCGGCACATAACCGATAATCCGCCTCAGGTCTTCCAGTTTGAAACTGTGCAGGTCGCGGTCATCAAGATGTATGTATCCCCCGGTCGGATTAACCAACCTCGGTATCATATTGATCAGCCAGCTCTTACCGGAACCGACCTTGCCGACCAGCGCCACGGTCTGACCCGGCCTGATTTCCATCGATATCCGGTCGATAATCTTCCGCTCGGATTCCGGAAACCGGAACTCGACGTTGTCGAAGCGTATGTGCCCCGGGCGCCTACCGTCGAATCCGTCGCCGCCCGTATCCGCCACCATCGGCGCCATATTGGAGAGCGCACTCAGCCTTTCGATTGAAACCGCCGACTGACGCGATTTAACCAAAAACTGCCCGATATCGAACATCGGGAAAACCATGTATACTACGTAATATATAAACGCCACCAGTTCACCGAGCGTCAGACCGCGAGTGATAGCCATGTATCCGCCCGACAGCAGTACTATAACGATACTGAACTGCCAGATGTACATGTACATCGACTCGACAATTGTCGTCGCCTTGATCGACGAAATCTCGGCCGTGCGTCTGTCGCGGGCGGCGGTATCGAATTTCGCCTTCTGCTTGTCCTCGCGGGCGTACGCTTTCACTACCCGTATCCCCGAAAAACAGGCTTCCATAACGTCGTTAAAGCTCGAAATCCGGCCCTGAAGAAAATCATACCTTTTTTCCAGCACCGAGGCGCTCTTGAAAAATATGATGATCAATATCGGCAGCGGCCCGGCCGAAAGCAGTGTCAGTTTCGGATTGATGCTCATCATCATAGCCAGCGAAAAAGTCACCATCAGAAGCGCCTCATACGCCCGGAAAATACCCGAGCAGGCAAACCACGACAGCTTTTCTGCGACGTCGTCGGTCAGCCTCGTGACCAGGTCACCGGTGCGGAACCGGTTGAAAAAGTCCGGGCCTTTCGTCGTGATATCATTGAACGCTTCCTGACGGAACAGCCACTCCAGGCGTAGATTCATCCACGCCCGGTGCCCCTGCACGAAGGCGTACAGGAAACTGGCCACGAAACCGATCGAGATCAACGTCAGCATGAACGTCGCCGCCGTCGACAGCCCCAGCCCCGAGCCGATATCGTTCAGCCAGAGCGCGGCTTCGTTAGTCAGCTTACCCGTCTTGACAAAGTCGACCATGAACTCAATCAGTCGCGGTATCGTAACCTGGAAACTTACCTGCAGCGGTGTCAGGACCACCAGCACGAACAACATATATCGGTAGCGGCGGTAATATTTCCAGAACCATTTTATTTTATTCAGCATGGGTTACCACCCCATTTCTATTCTTAAACTGCAGGTGGAACAGCTTTGAATAATAACCGTTCTGCAACAGCAATTCTATATGCGTTCCTCGTTCTATTATTTCGCCCCGCTTTATAACCAGTATCTGGTCGACGTCCAAGATGGTCGACAATCGGTGAGCGATAATTATCGACGTGCGTCCGGTCATAAGACGCTTGAGCGACGCCTGTATCGTACGCTCCGTCTCAGGATCGACCGAGCTGGTTGCCTCATCCAGAAGCAGCACGTCCGGATTGACCACCAGCGCCCGGGCGAACGACAATAGCTGCCTTTCTCCCCGGCTGAAATTGGCGCCCTTTTCCGACACTTCGGTCTTGTACCCCTGTGGCAGCCGGTCGATAAACCGGTCGGCGGCCACCGTCCGGGCGGAGCTTACAATCTGTTCATCAGATACGTCATCGGCCTCCAGCGATATGTTCGACCGGACGTCCCCCGGAAACAGGAAGATATCCTGCAGCACCAGCGCGAAACGCCTGCGAAGCTCGGCCTTGGAAATATCGCGAACATCGATCCCATCGATCAGTATCCGCCCTTTCTGCGGATCGTACAATCGCAGCAGAAGCGATATAACCGTCGTCTTTCCTCCACCCGTCATGCCGACCAGTGCCAGGCGCTGTCCCCTGGGCACTTCGAACGTCGCAGCTTTAAGAGCATAGTTGTCGTCACCGGTGTACGAAAACCAGACGTCTTCGAACCGGATCGAATGTTCCAGCCCGCTCCATTCCTTTGGTTTATCCGGGTCGGGCAAACTTGATTTCTCGCTCAGCAACGCAAAAATCCGTTTGGCCCCTGCGATAGCTTTCTGTATGTTCGAAAGCTGCTCCGACGCCCGCCAGATCGGATCGAACGAGCGCCAGATCAATATGATAAACATACTGATCGTGCCGACCGTAATAAGTCCCTTGCTGATCCACAGCGCTCCGAAGAACAGCACCAGCCCGATCATGACATACTGCAAGAAGAAAATCGTATTGAAGAACAATATTACCGCCGTGTTAACATAAACGTCTTCGGTGAATTTCCTCTTATTGGCATAGTTCACTCTATCCCGGGCGTACTGACCACGGTGAAAAATCTGCACGATCGACATCCCGTGCAAAAATTCAGTCAGAGTCGCGGTCACCTCGGCCATCCGCTTGCGAACCTCCAGAAACCTCCGGCTCGTCTTGCGCTCGAAAATAAATATCATCAGCGAGACCACCGGGACCGCCGTCACCAAAATTGCCGCCAGCCGCCAGCTGTAATAAAACATGACGGCATAAATACCGGTAATCAGGATCAAATCGCCGATCAAGAGGACGACTGTATTCGTAAACAGCATCCGCAGTGATTCCGTATCCGACTCGATTCGCGCCAACAGGCGGCCAACCGGGTTGCTATCGAAAAACGACACATCGAGCGATAGAATATGGTTGAACAGCCGTGTCTTGAGATCCAGCATGATATCCTGGCCGATAATTTCCAACCAGACTCTCTGGATAAACTGTATGATCAGGGTCACGCCCTGAATTGCCGCGATAGTCAGGACCGTCACCAGCAGCCCGTGGAAATCGTCATTCTTTATATTGACATCGAGCGCCCGTTTGATGAGAATCGGCCAGTATATCGAAAGCAGCGTTCCGGTAGTCAGAAGCACAAGGCAAATCGCCAGCCGCTTTTTATGTTTGGCGATAAAAGGCATCAAGCGCTTGAAAGCCTGCGATGATTTGATGTCTTTTTCGGCCTTTAATTTTTCGTCTTCGTAAAATTCCGTCGTCATGGCAAACAACCTTTAATCTGAGTTTTTACTATCAGCTGCGATCGACGGGATAAAAAAAACCCGCCGAACATTCCGGTTACGGCGGGTTTCCAAAGCTTTGTGAAAATTATCACAATGCGGAAATACCTCCACCGCCGCGAAAACCGCCCATTACGGTCGCGTTACAAATAAGAATGGTATTCTGGAATGTTACCATTAATACTCCTCGCGTCGGTTTAAGGTTAAATCAGCATTCTTTAATTAACGAATTTTCTAAAATTAAGTTTCTTAATATAAAACTATTTTCGGCACTGTCAATAAAAAATCTATACACTCGTGTCTATTTTTTGACACTCGTGTCTTTTTTTTATGTTTTCGCTGAAATTTCATATGTTTGGTCAAATGGTCCCGTAATCAATCTTATTGACAGACCGGCTCTTTCCCGTATTTTAGTATTATACCGCTTAAAAATTCCGCATAGTTTCGCGGCCCGCTTACATGGAGGTATTATTTTATGTTGCGCCATACTATTATAACGCTCGCCTGTCTTTTGCTTCTTGTATCCGCATCTTTTGCCGGTGACAATCCGGCCGTCAAGCCCGACAACAATGCCAAATCCCTGTCATTCGAAAGTCATACAACAAAACCAAAGCTGATCGAGGAACGCCTCAAATCCCCCTCTCCTTTGACGGAAATGCCCCTCGATCTGCAGCCACTCCCGGCCGAAAAAACTCCCTCGACACCCGGCCAGTACCACCCCGCTCTCGGCGACGCCTTCAATGACACTCTTCTGCTCGGCTACGAATACACAGACGGCGTCAATCCGGGCTATGTATTCTGGGTTTATTCCACCGACAATGGATCAAACTGGTCGACCTGCTGCTATCACGACCTCGCCGGTGCCGAATTTCCCTCGATCGACCGTTACGGCAGCGGTTCGTACATGAACGGCACCTTCCTGCCGCCCTTCGCGTGGGGCGGTGGCGGGACTTTTGTTTTGCTCCGATTTCCCGACCCGACCAATCCCTTCACGTGGAGCGGTAGCTATTCCAACTGGACCGGCTCGGGATTTTACAATATGAAAATGGACGATATCGCCTCCGACAACGGCCAGCAGATCTGGAACTGGGGCTTTATTTCCGGCGTCATCAGCCGCAATGCTCCTCCCTCGGTTTACGATGACATCCCGATTATTTTTTATCAAATCAATGATCTCGGCTATACATATATAAGTTGGTACAAAGACTATGAAGGCTGCGCCACTACTGCCGCGACCATAGACCGAACCACCGGACGCGCCTTATCGGTATACGACCGCTACAATACCGCCAACAATCAATGGGAGCTTTTCGCCCTGAGCCACAATTTCGCCGACTGGACTGAAGATGGCTTG
>CAZMWI010000099.1:0-11954 GCA_964569945.1 uncultured Ignavibacteriaceae bacterium | reverse complement strand
GGAATATATAAGACAAATAATCTTTGACCATATTATCCAAATTAAGTTTTTTTTATTTATTTTCAACAACTTACATTTTCCTTTCAAAATGCACCACTGCCAGTCAAAATGCACCACTACCACAAAAAATCCTTTACAATCCCCTATAATCATATATAATACGCATAACTACTATACAATAACAAGGAACCAAATATGGAAACGGAACAGAAAGACATAAAATCCGAAGCAACACAAGCGGTTAAGGATTTTCCGGTGTTCTACACCACCGCCGAAATTGCCGATATGCTCAAAATGAACACTCAGGTTATCGCGCGAAAAATCCAGCGCGGAGAGCTGAATGCCTATAAAATCGGCAAGGACTGGCGGGTGGCTGAAAAAGACTTCTGGGGCTGGCTGAAAAAACACTCCAACCGCAAGCTGTCAGACAAAGAGAAAGTGCTGGCGAATTTTGTGCGCGACGGCCGTGTCATCGAAATTCCGGTCCAACGCAAAAAGCGCCGGTTTATTCTGGAATACATTCTGGAGAATTTCGAATCCAACCGGGTCTATCCGGAAAAAGAGGTCAACGAAATTATCCGGCATTTCCACGAGGATTTTTGCTTCATACGCCGCGAATTCATCATGAACCGGATGATGTCCCGCGCCGACGGCAAATATCGTCGTAACGACAGCTATATATTCACCGACCGGCCGCCCCGGCCATAGTCCGAACTTATGGTATCGTCTGGGCGGGCATATCGCTGCTCCCGGTACTTCCGGGCTTCATCCCGCCGAGAACATTTTGCACCCAGGGGTCGCTGCGATTGATCTTATACTTGGCGAACTCAACCGTCGCTTCGTAAATCTCCGAATAGCGCCCAAGATCCACCAGGACCTGCATAAGCTTACGATACCCGTGGGGATTGTTGGGATTCATGTGGAACGCTTCCCAAAGATCGGCCAGTCCCTCATCGGTCTTGCCTATTGTAGTCAGGGCGTAGCCGAGGTCCTGCAAATAGAAAATATTTTCCGGATTGCGACGGTGGAGATCGCGCATTGTTTCAACATATCCATTCATCAGGGTATCGGCTTTTTCTTTTTCGCCCCTCGTTTCATAAATATTCGCCAGGAACAGGTATGATTGGAAAAACTCGGGGTACTTGTCTATGACGAATTTAATGAAATCGACGGCTTTATCCTCGTCGCCCCGGGCCTTGAATTCCTGCGCGATACGGATGGCGTTGAACCCGTGCGCGAACAGAACGCCGGTGGCGTTTTCGTCGCGGTAGATAGTCGGATCGGCCATGCCGTCCCAGCGATATACTTCAGTATACAGACGATAACCTTCATCGGCGTCAATGTGCCGCTTATCCGGTTCTTTCTCCAGTTTATAAATCATGCCGACCGATTCTTCGAGATCGGTCAGTTTGAGAGGAGATTCCTCGTACGGTTCCGACGTGAAGCAAATGGGGACCTTGAAATTGTTGCTCAAAACCACTTCGTCGACCATCATATCCTGAAGCTTTATGATTCGACCGTTGTACGGTGTCGGAATCAGATACGTCCGGCGGTGGCGGGCGCGGTCATAGAACCACTCTTTCGGTCGTTGTATTGTCCTCCCCTGGAATTCCATGTCATACCATAATATCTGATCGTCGTTCAGGTCGATAGGGACGTCGTAAAAATGCTTCATCTGATAGATATACCAGTCCGTGTTGAACAACGACAGGTTCACCACGCGCACGTCTTTGCGGAAATTATAGACTTCCTGCATGCACCATAAGGGGAAGGTATCATTGTCCCCCGCCGTAAACAATATGGAGTTTTCCGGGCAGCTCGACAAAACGTTGTATGAATAGACAAGAGGGTACCAATTATTAGATCGGTCGTTGGGGAAATAATTACTGGCAAGCGGAAATGCCGGCAAAGCAACAAGCGCCGTTGATGCGTACAGCAGCGGACGTTTGATAGAACTCGAAATTTTGGCCGTACGGACCGATTCCATCACTGCCGCCGTGCCCAAACCTATAGCCATACCGAATATGATAAACGCCGGGGTAAAGAAATAATCCCGGTCGCGCACTTCTTGATAGGCGTCCCCCGTTCGTTCGTTATATTTTATGCCGTCCGCGAAATTCATGTACAGGATCAAACCCACCGACGTTAACAACAGCAGCACGAAAAACGGCAGACCGATTTCTTTCTTTTTGGTTATCGTAAACCAAATCCCGAACAGTCCCAGAATGAACAAGGCGCCGAAAATTCTGGTCAGGCCCCACTGGTTCTCGAAATAGCTCCAGAACCCCATGTGGGCGTGACGCCCGAACTGATTGGCCCACTCCGCCCGGCGGGTGAACATACGCTCGGTCATCGACATCTGACCGTACTGCTTGCGGTCGAGATAGTTGACGAACGTGCTGAATCCTCGGGACGTCATATTTTCATCTATACGGGGGTGGAACTCGGAGCGAATGGGAATGAAGACGTGCATCGAAAAACCTATGGCTGCGACGAAAATAATGGCCAGTCCCGCCCTCCAGTTGGTCTTAACTTTAAGCGCGCCTAAAATGACCATAAGGACCGCCCCAAAGGCGAGTCCGAAAGCGAATGGATAAAATCCGATCATAATCATGGAATAGGCGCCAATGGCCAGCATTATCGCCCAGTTTATATGCCGGAAAATCAACACACCCAATGCAACCACCATCAGAATCGTAACGACGATAAAAGCCGAGTAGCCGCCGCGCCCGTCGGCAAGGACCATGATCATCAAAAGCTCCGCCACGAAAAAGGCACAAATGGCGACCCAGGCTTTTACCGGCGCGTCTTTCTTCAATATGAAAAATATGGCCGCGACCGGCATTATCAGAAATGTCTGTAAATGCACCCCCACCCCGAGCATGACGAGGTAACTTATAAAAACGACTATCCTCTGGGCTTTCGGTGTTTCGCGGATTCGGAAATATTTAAGCGTCAACCACATTATGGCCATCATGATGACGGTTGAAAGACCGTAGACTTCAGCCTCGACGGCATTGGCCCAGTTGGTGGTAGCGAAGGCCATAAAAAAGGCTCCGACCACCCCCCCGATATATGAAATAACCTTTTTCCAGCCGGTGATGTCCTCGCCGTCGTACCAGAAGGATATCATCTGGACAATAGTCAAATATCCGAATACGGCCGCCACCGCCTGTGACAGCGGCGAGATCAAATTGATGCGGAGGCAGATATCCGATGCCGTCGGCAAAGTCGAAAAGATTCGTCCCAGCAAAATGAATAAAGGCGAACCCGGTGGATGCGGCACACCCAGTATATATGAACAAGCAATAAACTCGCCGCAATCCCAGAAAGAGAAAGTCGGCGCCACGGTCATGCGATAAACAATAAATGTAAACAGAAACACGAAAGTCGCCACGAGGGCGTTTATTTTGTCAAAGCCGGGGGCACGTCGAACAACATCAGGCACCGAAAACCTCCTAAAGTTCAATTTTCAATAAACCGATATACCATATAGCAATTAAATCGAAAATAATGGGTCAAATATAAACATAAACCACGATTCCACAACCTAATTTTATACAACGATGTAGGGGTCAGGTTGCGGATTCCAGGAGGTAAAAATGTTTACTTGGTGTATAATTCTCTTTCTGCTGGGTATCGCAGCCTTCATGGATACCATTTTCAACTATGGCAACATCTTTCGGCAGATCAACTCGGCCATGTTTATGCTTATTTCGCTGGGTTTGATGGTCCGCACGACGATTAAAATCAAAGAAGGCAAAAAGGAAAATTACGAGGATCGAATCAAAAACCTCGAAATGCAGTTGAGGACTTTTACGTCCGAGAAAAACAAGGAACAAGAGACCGCGGATTACTAGGTCTGATCCTTGGGGCGGATATAGCCGTCCAGCAGCTGCAACGATCGGCGCACCTCGCCGATAAATGGATAGGCCGCGTAATCGGATAACAGAGTGTTGTATATTCGTACGGCGGCCTCTTTATTTTCAGGAGATGCCGCCAGAAGGTCGGCTTTCAGTTTCAGGCAGTACGGGTAAAAATAGTCGTCTTCGTGCTGGCCCGCCATATCGTCGACAATCCCGATCGCCCCGGTCGTATCACCCGACTGGACTTTGTCTTCGGCCAGCTTTAAAGTAGACAGACCATAAAGCGCCGAGTACGGCAGTTCCCTTATCGCCTCCAGACGCGCCGCCATCGAGTCGGGCATATGGCGGGTTTGATAGAATTCGGCCTCGGAATAAAGATTCAGCGCCCCCGGCGAGTTCATGGCGTTCTCACCTATTATCAGGCTGTGCATCAAAGCGTCATTGACATGAAATCCTCTCGGGTAGTCCTCAATATGCTTGCGCATGGCGAACTCGGCGTCGGCATAATTTTTCCGGAAAAAAGTAATCAGGGCCAGGATGTACGAAACATTTTCGGCGTCATCCGGCGCCAGCCTTTTATCCATCATTTTCTTGTACGCCGCTTCGGCCCGGTCGAGGTTACCGTCGATTAACTGCATCTGTGCCAGCGCCAGACCGGCCGGGTTGTTGTACTGGCCAATCTGGTATTCCTGATTAACAAGGTTATAATAAACCCGGGCGGAATCGAAATTGTTCAGCTTCTCTCGATATATGTCCCCGATAGCGAGCAGCGCCTGCGCCCGGTCCCGTCGCAACTCCTTATGGCTGGCCAGATCATGATATTGAGTCAATGCTTTATCGACTTGTCCCAGGGCCGCCAGAGCCTCGGCATAATAGAACTTGGCTTGCGAGGATGATGAATTCTCGATATTGTGCTGTTCCATATAATCGCCAGTGGCTATAACCTGGGCATAAAGCTTTCTCTCCCGACACCGCCGCATATAGTCAAAAAGCTCATGCCCGTGTTCATTGCTCAGGGAATCGAGCTTGATGCAGACATTGAAAGCCTCCGGATATTGCTCGTTATATACATAGGCTTCGAGCAGGGTCCGAAGAGCCACGAGGTTATTCGGCAGGCTGTCAAGATATCCGGCCAGAGCTCCGATTTCTTTCGGAGCTGCCCCGGGATATCGAATCAACAGGGCCAGTTTCTTTTCGGCAGTCGCCGCAGAAGCGGAATCCTTCTGAGCCGCCCGCATATATTCAAAAACCGCCGAATCATAATCCATGCGAGTTTCGTAAACCGAGGCCGCATCGAAACCGAATAGATCGTCCTGGTTAAATTCTTTCCGGGCCTGTTCGATCAGTTTCATGGCGACATCTTCAATGTTGTCGTTCATGAGGACCCGTATGAGCGTATTATAAATCCCCTGGTTGCCGGGAAACAGACTGACAGCTTTGTCGACTATTCCGGCCAGTGCCGAATCGTTGCCCGTATTGTTGTACAGGTTGATCAGGTCGACATAGTAAGTCAGGTTGGTCGGATTCTTTTCGATCTGACCCTTTAGAAAAGTCTCTGCCTTATCGTAGGCTTTTAGCTCAGAATAGCAGGTGATAAGCATATCGCTCACACGACGATCATTGGGATATTTTTCAAGCAAAGCCTCAACATAATCGACCGCGGAAAGGTAAGCTCCCTGGGCCATCAGCTGGCGCGCGACGGTAATATCCTGATCGGCCTGTGTCATTTCTGACTTGGGCGAGATAATCTTTATGCTGCCCAACGGGCTGTCATCGGCATGCACCGTAAACGACGCCGACAACAGTAAGAATATTAGTATGAAAACTGTTTTACTTTTTTTCATGTGACGGCTGTACCGAATTCAAAGTTGATTTTTCCAGCAGCGCCTTAAAGTACGCCTTAATATGTTGTTCGTACTCGGCTGGGTAATTCTCGTTCATGAAATTCCGCAGCCTGTCTTCGATATCCAACCCACCGTTCAACTGCGACCCGCTCAGCGCCGGAGGCGGCTGGCGAAAAACATCTTCTCCCGGTGTCGACTGACGCTGGTCGGTATAATCTTTTCTTTGCAGCGTCTTCGTGGCATCGAGCATACGCGACAGTATGCGTAACTGTTTTTCTTGTGTTTCCGGCCCGACTTCACCCTTGCTCAGGGCATCGGCCACTTTTTTCATATCATCGGCGACAGCGTCGAGACGTCCGAGCACTTCCTTGCTGTCGCCGAATTCATCGGCCAGTTGTTGAAGAGTCTTGCCGATATTGCTCTGTTCTCCGGCCAGGCGCCGAAGGGCATCTTGATCGGTGCTCGCGTTCTGTCCGGGGTTGTTGCACATCGACTGAGTCTGTTGGTTGATTTTCTGCTGTTGCTGGCACATCGAATTCATGGCCATCGACGGTTTATTGCACGCCGAACCGCCTTTATTGCACTGTTTCTGGTTTTCCAGCGCGTCCAGCATGCGTACTGCCGCCCGGTTGAGTTCGGTCATTGCTTCCTTCTGGGCGTTTACTCCCTGCGGTCGCCGACGTTCGGAAAAGTTGTCTATCGCCAGGTCCATATTACCGATCACCGATCTGACCACGTTGTCCATCTCGGCGGCGATAAACGGCGACTGCTTTCCGAGCGCTTCGAGTCTTTTTTGCAGTCCGGTGACCGATTCCTTGATTATCTGCTGCTGCGCCGCATAATCGCGCAGCACTTCGGAATTGTTGAGAACCTCATCGGCCCCCTTGATCAAATCTTCCTGCTTGTCGGAAAGGTAATCTATATCGTCAATAGCCTTGCGCATTTCTTCGGCCGCTTCCTGACCTCCCCCCTGACACATGCTCGACTGGCCCTGCTGCAGTTGATCCAGAAGCGAAAGCAGTTTCGAACTGGCTTTCTTACCTTCCTGCAGGGCGTCGTTTTTCTTCTGCTGCGACAGGTTATCGGCCATGTTGTTCATATTCTGACCGGCGTCGGTTTTTTCCACGGCGGTGCAGAATTTGTCGGCGTCGGCGGCCTTGACATAGGCGAACTGATCGAGCATCTCCCGCATCTGGCGGGCCTGGTCCTTAAGATCATCCAGTTCCGCGGACAGCTTTTTCTCATCCGGAGCCATCTTCGGAAGATTCTCCTCGTTCGATGAATCCGTATTGGAATTCATCTTGTCCTGCTTTTCCAAAAGCTCGCGGGCCATCTGCGTCATGGCGTTGACCTTCTGCTCGATCTGCATCTTTTTGAGAAGCGCGATGGTTCGATTCAGACGCTCCATCATTTCTTTCTGGGACATCTGGAAATCTTTCATCGCCTGATCGAGCTGCTGTTTATCCATATTCTTGAGCGCCTGCATAAGCTCCAGCTGGGCCTGGCGCATTTCCGGAGTGGCGACTTCATCGAACAACTTCTTGATTTCGTTCAGCTTTTCCAGGATTTCGGTCGACGCCAGCCGGTTTTTCTCCATATCCTTGATGGCATCGTCCAGTTTTTTGGCCGTCTGTTTCAGTTGGTCGGCGATCTCCTCATTGGACTTGGTTATGTCTTCCAGTTCCTTTTCCTGCTGCCAGTCCATTTTCTGGTTGCCCTGATTACTCTGTTCTTCGAGGTTGCGTGCAACCTTTTTCAGCCGTTCGGACAACTCCTGGTGCGCCTTGAGATAGCTCTCGGCATCGTTTATGACCTCGCTCTGTTCGGCATCGGTCTGCGCGATGATTTCTTCCAGGGAAGGCAGGCGGGCTATGTACGTCCGGGTCGTGGTTACTTTCGGCCCGGAATTAGCATCGTTGTCGGCCAGTTCGAACTGATAAATTACATAATCCGACGGCATCAGCCCGAGCGGTTCGACGTCCCAGGAAAACTTGACATCACCCTCGGTTTTGATCTTGTCGGAAAAATGGAGGATGGCGACGTTTTCTTCGCCCATTTCCTTTCCGGAGACGATTTTATATTTAAGGACCAGCGATGTGAACCCATAGTCGTCGGATATGTGCAGCGCAATAGGCACTTCCATTTCCTCGTCGAGATTGATATCCCGGCCGGGGCTGACTACGTCTATCACCGGATACTCATCGGGCACCGCGGTCAGGTAGTACTCGATAGGATCGGGATTGACCTCATCCTGGTTATCAAGCAAATGTATATGATAGCTTTTCGATTCATCTATCTTTAACGACTGCTCGCCCGACTGACCGGTCAGGGCGAACGGGGTCTTGGAGGAATCGTTGAAAACCATCTCCGCCTGTTTCAGAGGACGGTTGGTTTCGATCTGTATGGTAGCGCGACTGCCGTAGACGGCCGTGATATTGCCGTCGTTCTCGTCGATCACCTGCGGCTGCAAACCGGTATACTTGGGATAAAACACGGACAGCTTGATACCCGTTACGCGGGGACGATCGACCACGTCGATATGCGCCGTCTCCGTCGTCAGACGACCGGACTTGACATAATAATCGAGGGAGCGGCGAACCTGCTTGAGAGTCGTATAAAACAGCAGCGAATCGCCGGTATTGATTTTGTGACGCGGAAAATCTTTCAAATCCAGCGGTGCCTTCTGCCAGGTACCTCCGGCAAACCGGTAGTACACCACGGCATCCTTGGGGAAGCTGTCCCCCGTCAGGATACCGCCCAGGTCGACATCGCGGTACTTTATTGCCACTTTCGTGCCCGGATATCCGGACAACGAATACCCCAGCGGCGGAGCGATCACCTCGCCCGGGTGCGAGTAAACTTTGTACGAAAAACTGAACAGGCCGGGGAAAATAAACAGCAGCGCCAGCGCCAGGACGGTCGTCACCGCCAGCGTCCGGGCGCTTTTCCAGATCGGGTAAGCCGAAAGGATTTGGTTGAAATTGTGGCCGGAGGCTCTGTCGTACGCCTGTACCAGCGTTTCTTCCATCAGTTCACCGGAATAACCGGCGTAGTTCTTTTGATCGGCATGGGAAAACTGCAGCGCGGCGATCAGGCGGCCTTTGAGATCGGGGAATTTCTTTTCGAGCTTGAGCGCGGTCGCTTCCTGTGAACCGGTCATAATTTTTGAGAAGATCAGCTTCCAGAACGCCCATAAACCGGCTGCGGCCGACAAAACAAGCAATATGGTTTTTGCCCAGACCGGAAGGATTATTATCCCGGCCAGAAGAGAAAGCACTATCGCGGCCAATAGCACAATCGCCGCCGTCCCGGACAGACCGGCCGCAAATAAAATCAATCGCTCTTTAAAAAGAGCGTTTCCAATTTTTTTCCTGAGTGCAGCTATTTTGTTTTTGTTATCCATGTTGCACCACCCTGCAGATTTAATGTGTCATGGCGTAAACCATGAGATTCATCCCCATCCGGAGAGCCTGAAGGCGTTTTTCCGGAGGGTCATTGTGCACTTGCGGGTCCTCCCAGCCGTCGCCGATGTCCGCCTCATAATCATAGTACAGCACGACTCGTCCGTCGATAATAATCGCCCTCCCCTGCGGCGGTTTGCCGTCGTGTTCGTGTATTTTCGGGGTACCGGACGGAAAGTCAAAATAACAATGGTACAGCTCGTGGTCGAATGGCAATTCCACGAATTCGCGTTCGGGAAACAGGTGACGAACTTCCTCGCGCACCGACTTGTCCATACCGTAGGAATCATTTATGAATAAAAAGCCGCCATGATTGAGATACGAGCGCATGCGTTCGCGTTCTTCATCGGTAAATTTCAACACACCGTGCCCGGTCGCGAATAGGAATGGATGCGAAAACAGATCATCGTCCATAACCTGCACCGATTTCTCTTCGAGATTGACCGGGAAATTGCTGTTTTCCTTTATAAATTGCAGCATGTTTGGTATCGCCGATGAACCCCAGTACCAGTCTCCCCCGCCGCCATAGTGCAGGCGGGCGATTGAAACCGCCGACGGATTCACGTGCTCCGTCTTGGGTACGGCCAGACCGCGTTGAGCCAGAATATCTTCTAAGTTTTGCTGGGCTCCCACGGTCGCAAATAGAGACAAAATCAGTATCGCAGCGAGAAGGCTAACTTTTGGCATAACAATTCCTTGCGTGTACATAGTATATACTCATGAAATCGTCAATTTGGCGAAAAAAAACGAGCCGATCCTTTAAAAATCCTTGAAATAAAGCCTAAAGGCGGGGCTCACATCATGTCAGTCCTTGACAAATAGCGTAAAATCCCTATTTTATATTTATCAAGAGAGATGATCCGTTCATGGATCAAGTTATATCTATTGGCTGATCCAAAAGGGTTTGAGCACGCCCGGTTGCAATGATTGGTTATGGCGTCCTGTGGGAGGACTTGAGATTCCGCGTAGGCTATGGGCTGTCTAAGCGTTTATCCTGCATGCGGATAATTATATGCTGTTTGCGCGTATATGGGCTGGCTTAATGCTTTGTATTGACTTTATTTTTCCCCTCCTCTGTCGATAATATTTTATATCTGGGCGGTGAGCACTCGCCCGGTCGAAAAATTAATTGATGCATCGTAGTTTTCACTCGTAATTGTTAATCGTTCCAACCCCTGAAACGAGGTGGCCGAATGGACAACAAGCGCAAGCTTGAGAGAAAACGGACCGGAGTCTATGTGACGGTGTTCGACATGCGCACGAACGCCAATCTGGGATGCCTGATCGACGTCACAACCGCCGGGCTCAGGCTGATGAGTACCAAACCGATGCCGACCGACCGGCTGTATTCAATTCGTCTCGAAATCCCCGCTCCGATCTCCGGCTCGAAACTCATCGTGCTCGAAGCCAAGAGCGTCTGGTGTCGCAAGAACAAAGAAACCAACCTGTTCGACGTTGGCTTCATCATCAGAGCTTTATCCGAAGATAACCTCCACCGTCTCGAACTCTGGATGGAGCACCCGTCGTTTATCAGATCGGAAAATCCCGTTGAAGAATCTCAGGGATGAAATAGACTAAGGACGGACCCAAAGGCGGCAGGTCGCAGGCCCTGCCGCCTTTTTAAATGGTCCGGCCTTATGAAATTTCCGAAAGAATTTATGCCTTGACGTCACCTTTTGACAGGCTATATTTATAATGATTGAAAATAGTTTTTGATACTGATTCTCTGATTAACATCTCAACATCGACTTTTCCACATAACTAATCGCCTTTAAGGCACCAAATTGATAAACGAATAATCGAAAGGGATGGATTATGTGCTCAAGGCTAATTATGCGAACGGTGACAATATTTGTCATTCTTGTATGTTTTGCCGCATCGATTTCGGCATTACAATTAAAACCGCGACATATCCCGACCAAATCCACGACGACCGAAATCCCCGAATGGTTTGATCGTCATCACATCGAGGTGAAATTCCTCGACGACCTCGATATCGGCCTCGACAGTAAAAACGCTCCTTACGATCGTAGCACCGGTGCCCTGCAAACCGATAAATCCGCCAACATATTGGAATCGATTCAAAAGGACGGCGGCATCTGGGTACGGATGACAACAAACGAAGTGCGCATCGACGAAATGCGCGAGGCCGCACAATTCAACGCACACAGGGAAATCGCCGATTTGAATAATTACTTTATTCTGACCGTGCCCAATGACACGCAGACCGAGGACTGGATAAATCAGCTGAATTCTCTGCCCGAAGTTGAACTGGCCCAGCCCCTGCCGCTTCCTGTCGCCCAACCGCTTCCGACGGACTTTGAACCGAATCAGGGCTATCTCGATCCGGCTTTCACCGGAATCGACGCCGAATATGCCCGGACACTGCCCGGTGGCACCGGTTCGGCCGTTACCATTTGCGATTTCGAATATTCATGGAATCTGGCGCATCAGGACCTTCCGGCCGGTATTCTCACTTGGGTTCCGACCTTCTATCAGGCGCGGGATCCTTATATCAACGACAATCACGGCACTGCCGTGCTCGGGGAGTTGATCAGCGTCTCCAACGGCTGGGGCACGACCGGCGCGTCACCGGGAGCCACTATGGCCCTTGCCCCGACATTTTTAAAACCCATCGCTCCTCCCGGCCAGGATTCGGCCTGGTACATGAAGCGCATGAACAGCCGCTGCTTCCTGCCCGTGCGTTCATACCACCGCACCGCCTTGTCCATCAGCGGCTGGGCCAGGCGTTTGAGCACGGCATTGGTCCGCAGGCCGAAGGT
>CAZMWI010000098.1:0-12114 GCA_964569945.1 uncultured Ignavibacteriaceae bacterium | reverse complement strand
TGTTGCTTTTTATTGCGATAATTAAAATGTATTATCAAAATCGCACCGATTGTAATTATCGACGCCGCCAGCGAGGCCTCGAAGCCGAACTTTCCGCCGGTCAGATAGTCACTGCCGGTATATTCGGTCAGAAAGATGCCCCCCATTTTTACGCCGCTGACCGGGCCCCCGAATACCGCCCCCTGGAAGAAATTCCACGAGAAGTGCAGGCCGATCGGAAACCACAGGTTTTGTTTGTGGACGTAATAGATGCCCAGGAGCAACCCGGCCAAAACAATATTCAACAGGCTGATCCATCCGAAATTGGGATTAAAAGCATGTGCGACCGAAAAAATAAGCGACGTGAGCACCAGCGCCAGGTACTTGTTCATCGAAGTCATCATATTATTGAGAAAATATCCCCGCAGCGAGATTTCTTCGATCGCCCCAGCGCAGAAAAGATTGACAGCCAGCACGACCAGCGTCCCGACCGGGAAATGCCAGCCGGTGACGGTTACGGCTCCGAGCGCCAGCGCGAGCAGAAACAAAGCTGTCATAAGAATCGCTCCAAGCAGAAGGCCTGCCACAAAGTCTTTTAACCATTTGCGGGAAAATTGAAAGCCGAGCGATATGAACGATCGATTGTCGATTACTCTTCTGAATCCGAACGCGATGAGGACCGTCCAGAGCAGCATAGCCACATTAAGATATATCATGTTCGGCTGATTTATAAACTGATCGTAATCTTTGTATTGGCTGAAATCGAATCCGATCGCAAGCAGGACGATCACAGCCACCAAACTGATTCCGATGTAGTGAACGATTAGAAAGATTACAGATCGCACCCAGCCCCATTTGACTATGGGGTCTTTAGTCGGTGCCGTCGAAAGCGGCTCGGGCTGATCCATAAGACAGTCCTTTCGGATATGAGCTCTCGAATTGACCCGGTGCGGATGGTTTACCTGGCCGAGGCCATTCGGGATTTTTTCATCTCGACCGCGCGTTCGGCGATATCGGTCATGGCATCTATTGCGGCGTCGATGTGTTCCTCGGTATTGAACGGACCAATCGCGAACCGGACGCCGCCGTGTATGGACAGGGTGCCGATCTGACGGTGCACCAATGGCGCACAGTGCAGGCCGGTGCGGGTGGCGATGTTGTGGTCGACGTCGAGCATGATCCCGACATCCCCGGCTTCGATCCCCTCGACGTTAATGGTCACCGTCGATAAATGATTTTCCATGCTGTCGCAGCAGTAAACAATGACACCGTCGATCTGTTTGAAACCGTCGACGAGCTTTTGAGCCAGCCGGAGCTCTTCGGCGTAGATTTTCTCGACTCCGCCCTGCTTCGCTATCCAGTCCTGAGCGGCCCAGAGCGAGGCGATCCCGACCATATTGGGGGTACCGTACTCCATACGGAAGGGGTACTCATCGAGATGATGCGGATTGGCCGAACGAACCCCGGTGCCGCCGGCGCGGGTGTGTCTTATATCGACATGCTTGCGGACACACAGCCCGCCGATACCGGTGCTGCCCATCAAGGATTTGTGACCCGTGAACGCCAGCACGTCGACGTTCATGCTCTGCATGTCGATCGGGATGACCCCGGCGGTCTGAGAGGCATCGATGGCGAACAGCACGTCGCGCTCACGGCAGATCGCCCCGATCTCTTTGACCGGCTGAACGGTCCCGATGACGTTTGACCCGTGGTTGACTATAACCAGTTTCGTGTTGGACTTGATGGCCTTCTTAATCTCATCGGGTTCGACAAATCCTTGATCGTTGAACGGCACATAGGTGGCCTCAACGTTATTATCGCGTACGAGATGATTGATCGGCCGAATTACCGAATTGTGTTCGAGGTTGGTGGTGACCGCATGGTCGCCCGGTCCCAGCAGCCCCTGGATTATCAGGTTTAGGGCATCGGTGGCGTTGTAAGAAAAACAAAGGCGTTCGGGAGTGATCTGATCGCCGCCGAAAAAGCGAGTCAGGCGGGCGCGCAAATCCTCGAGAATGTTGCCCGCCTCGATGGCTTTATCGAAACCGCTGCGCCCCGGATTGACCCCGCACGAGCGGTAAAATTCGAGCATATAGGCATAAACGCTGTCGGGCTTGGGCCACGACGTGGCGGCGTTGTCGAGATATATGAGCTTATCCAATTTGGTCCTCGCGTGTCTGTTTTTAGCTGCCTCTAAAATAGCAAAATGGCGCAGTAAGTCAACTTTTACATGGATATCCATTTTGGCTCCGGGCATGTCAGCGAAGATAACCCGGAACCGATTCAGTAATATGTTTGTTTATCCGATAGAAGATATAATTGATCCACGTTGTCCTAAAAGGTGGTGATGAAAGTTGTCAGGCAAATATGAAAACGCAATGAAAGCTTTCCCGAACATAATGGGTATGCTAAACGGTCTCAGTCGTGATATTTGGTATATTTTCCTGCCGGGTTCGTCAGAGGACCTCTTCCGGCTGGAACTCAATATAATCGGGCAGAGACTCAAAGATTCTGAACGCGAACGGGTTATGGCTCTCCAGAACCTGTGCGGTCTGCCGCTGAGGCCCAATGAAACGCTCGCGGAAGTCCGCGCCAAGGCACGTCTGCAGGGCAAGCGCAAAGGCCGTCTTTTCGAAGACTTTATGAAGCGACAAGATGATTCCGATGATAATCCGCCCGGGGATCCTGACGTCTGATACTCATGATAAGGGGGATGGGGAGGCCGTCCGGAATAGCGGGTGGCCTTTTTTGCTTAAATTCGACAAAACCGGCAAATATTGTCGCTAAATCATATTGACAAATTCGTCCAATTGGATTTTTCTGCGGCCATGCCAGGCACCACTGAACCATCAAGACTGAAGCTATTCTTAGCCCAGGTGGGGCTGTTTTATGCCGCCGCTATCTGGGGCGCCACTTTTTTTCTGGTCAAAGGCGCTCTCGACGATATCGATCCGGTCGTGCTGGTTGCATATCGATTTCTTCTGGCCGGTCTAATTTTATTGGTATTCTTAAAAATAAAGGGCCGCAGCGTCCTGGCCGATATCAAAACGGGGCTGTTTCTCGGGTTCATATTGTGGCTTTTATACATCCCCCAGACCATCGGTCTTGGCTTTACGACCGCTTCGAACTCGGGATTTATCACCGGTCTGTTCGTCGCTTTCGTGCCAATATTTTTAAAGCTTATTTTCAAACGCAGCCCGTTGAAGCTGGAAGTGATTGCGTCGATCGTATCTTTGATCGGCCTCTGGATATTGACCGGCGGGATGAAGAAAATAAATCTCGGCGATGCCTTGACTTTGATCGCCGCGGTTACCTATGCCCTGCATCTTCTGTATTCCGATAAGTACATGAAAGTCGGTATCGACCCGTACATAACCAGTTGCCAGCAGTTTCTTGTGGTCGGGTCGTTGAGTCTGATATCGGCGCTGATGTTCGGGCTCGATTTTTCGGTGAAATCCCGAGATGCGGGGGCGGTCGTGCTTTTTCTGACTCTGTTTCCGACACTTTCAGCGTTTGTCATACAGATGCTGGCGCAAAAAATCGTCGCGCCGCTACGGGTGGCGCTGATTTTCGCATTGGAGCCGGTTTTCGCGGCGATGTTTGCATGGACCATCGGCGGCGAGCCGTTCGTATGGTTCCGCGCGGTCGGCGGCGGGTTCATTTTCGCAGCGCTGCTTCTTTCGGCGGCGTCATCGCAGAAGCCAAAACCGGCTGTTGAGCCTTAACCAAATATCTGAACTATAACACCGGGACCCGGCGCATTTGCTTTTAATCGTGCATCAGCGTATCTTATTATATGGCATATAATCGACCGCACCGGATGAAAAAAGACGGCCGCCCCGGTCCGAGAACTGGAGTAAGATATCACCGTCCCAAATTAACGCCACCGCAACTGACCGCCGGTGATAAAGTCAGGGTCCGGTCTCGCTATGAAAAAGAATGCGTCGAGTTTTTCGAAGAGCGGTCTATCAGTTTTAGGTATGAACCACTCATAATATTAGCGGGCAGACAGTATCGTCCCGACTTTTATCTTCCCGACTTCGACCTGTTCATCGAAATCTGCGGCTTTACCCACATGCCGTTTTACACCGACCGGGTTGAGCAAAAAAAACAGCTTTACGCCCGTCACGGCTTGAAAGCTATATTCATAGTCCACAACGGTCGCGGTTCGCTGAAAGACAAGCTCGATAAGGCTTTGAAATGCCAGATGGAAAAATTGTAGCTTTAATTATGGAACTATTGAAAGATAATAGCAATCTTACTGCACCGCTCCAGGATGGTCATTGGATTATTGGAAAAGTATCCTCTTCCATTGGAGATATTCCCAAAATCTCAACTAAATTAACTCGCGCCGACCGTATCGGCTCGTACAAGGCTCGCTGGGCAATCGGACGCATGAACTATCGTGTCCGACCCGGATTATACGCGGCAGGTCAGCCGGACGAAAAATCACCCGTGTTTGTATCCGCCAATTACAAAATGAGCTTTGATCGTCTTCGCTCGAGCCTTGACGGCCTCGACTGTTGGATTATGGTTATCGACACCAAAGGTATAAACGTCTGGTGCGCCGCCGGTAAAGGAACCTTTGGCACCGACGAAATCGTCCTTCGGGCCGAACTGACGCGATTGGGCCGCGTGGTCAGTCACCGCCGCCTGATCGTCCCACAGCTTGGAGCGCCGGGCATCGCGGCTCACGAGGTAAAGAAACGGAGCGGATTCAGGATCATTTACGGGCCGATTCGCGCCGAAGACATAAAACAATTCCTGGCCGACGGATTGAAGGCCAATCCAGAAATGAGGCAGGTACGTTTCAATTTCATCGATCGGGCCGTCCTTATTCCGTGCGATCTGATACAGTCGTTAAAGTATTTTATCCCGGCCGCAGTTGTATTATTTGTCTTATCTGGATTAGGCCCCAATATATTCTCTATCGAGCGCATGGTGCACAACGGCCCTGCAAACGTCCTTATATTGACGCTGGCCTACATAATCGGAAATTCTTTACCGCCGCTTCTGCTTCCGTATTTACCGGGACGAGCCTTTGCCGTCAAGGGAGCGTCATTGGGTTTGCCGGTGGGAATTGCCGTTTTCTTATTTTTCTCCAGCCTGACGGGTTTTGCAATACCCAATCTATCGAGCTATGCCTGGATAATTATGATTACTTCCCTCATTAGTTTTATCGCAATGAACTTTACCGGCAATTCGACATATACATCACTGTCGGGTGTCAAGAAAGAGATGAAAATCGCGGTCCCGCTGCAGGCAATAGCGGCAGTGGCGGGATTAGGTCTCTGGATTGCCGGGTTATTTGTATGAGGTTTGTTGTGACGAATCTGAAATATTTGAAAAACACTACCACTCTCGAGCTGGATATCTCCAAATGCACCGGTTGTACGATGTGCCTGATCGTCTGCCCCCACGCCGTATTCGCCATGGTCGAAAAGAAGGCAAAAATAATCGACCGCGATGCCTGTATGGAATGCGGCGCCTGTGCACTCAATTGTCCGGATAACGCCATTACCGTGCAATCCGGTGTCGGTTGTGCCACGGCATTAATAGCCGCATCCATCCGGGGCGGTGAACCGTCGTGCGGATGTGACGACGATGATACCAATTCCTGTTGCTGTTAATTCCCCAAAAAATAAAAAAGCCGCCGGTCACAAAGCATACCTCACAACCGACGGCTATGCGCTAACACGCAAGCGAGGTGACTTTAATAAACGATCGATCCGCCCGTGAAAATATTGGCAACCGCGACCAAAAGTACGAATACGACCCAGATCGGGACCAGGGCGTATCCGAATTTCTTGCCGCTGATATTGTAAACCGCACCGAGACCGATACAGGTGGCAATCAACCGCCAAATCGAGAATAGCTCTATCTGGCGGAAAAGATAAAACAGAAACGATCCGTCGTTGACCGGTTTAAGCAGGCCCAGGCCAAGGTAAACGTAGGAGGTATCCTTGGCCAGGATCATTATGCTTTTAATTACATCTCCCGCCAGGCCGATCAGTCCGGTGAAGACAATGACGTTAAGTACCAGCCAGAACCCGGCCTTGCCGCCCAGCATAAAATTGCCGACCAGCTTGCCGACACCGGCGATGACAAACATAATCACCAAAGGTACGATGATAAAAGTCAGCACCGTGCGCAAGGTTATTTCGTTGCTCATCGCTTCGGCTTTACGGCTTTGCAATTGATCCATGATTTGGTTGTATCGTTCCTCACCGATGGCCTGCCGGGCCTGTTCCATCCTCTGTTCGACACCGGCAAAGATGTCCCTGACGAGTATCGGCTTGGTCAGTTGTCCGAGGACGCCGCCGATTATGATTATTACCACCAGCGGAATAATCCAGGCTTTCTTGTTGCGCAGACCGGCAAAGAACGATTTAGGTTCATAAAAAACCCGGACAATGCCTGACGCCGGTTTGCTTTCGGGTATGGTGGGAGCAGTTACTTCGTTAATTTCATTTTCCAATCTTCACTCTCCTTTTTAATCTCTACCGACCTTATGATTTATTTATTCAGGATATTATTTCTATACGGAAGAGACCAGCAATTATTTTCAGACGTGCGATATAAATCTGTAACTTTTTCCGCCGGGACGGGTCTAAGGATCAGATGGACGATAAAAGAGCTCTTTTCTGGAAATTACTTGAACCGGAGCATCTTAAAGCCAGAGCCTTCTGTCGTAAGCTGACGGCCGATCGTGACGACGGCGACGATCTGTATCAGGACTCGCTGGTGCGTGCACTGACCGGATTCGAGAGACTGATAAATCACGACGCCTTCCGACCCTGGCTTTACAGGATCATGCTCAACCGGTTTAAAAGTCGCTGCCGACGCGAGCGCCTTAGAAAATGGTTGAGAATTTCCGAAAACGGCCACAATGCCGTGGTCATTCCCGGCCCCGAAAGCGCTCACGCGGCCAAAAGAAGAATTAAAATTGCCCTGGCAGCGCTGACGCCGTACGACCGCGCCCTGGTGACTCTTTATGAGCTTCAGGGCTGGCCAATCGGACAGTTAAGCGCAATGACGGGCAAGTCCGAAGGAAATCTTAAAGTGCGATTAAGTCGCGCCCGGTCGGTGATGCGCCGAACACTGGTTGCCTATCTGGCCGGAACGACCGACAAAGGTTGCCGACACGCGATAAAAAGTGAGGGTGATATATGCATTGTCACAAAGCCCGGCGAAGAATAATCGAAGCCGTCCGAAACGGCGTGGGAATCGACACTATTCCCGAACTTAAAAGCCACCTGGCCGGCTGCCATGAATGCGATTCGTTCTATCACGCGGAACTTATTCTCACCCGCGATCTGGAGCAAGCCGAACCCGACGACCGCGCCGACACGATTTCTTTCAATGACCTGAAATCAAGAGTGGAAACGGCGGCGGACAACCGCGGCCTTCCCCTTTTCCGGGAGATTACGATAATGAGAAAATTGACGAATACAATCTGGCATCGCCCAAAATTGAGTTTCTCTATTCTGGGGGTGCTTCTGCTGGCCTTTGTGACGCTGGTACCGCTTAAATTCGACGACACCATCGGCTACGAAGTCGCCATCGCCGGGGTCGACAAAAACCTGGCGCTCGATGAATCCCGGCTGGGTGAACTTTTCTCGGCCCTGGGCTTGTCCGATGCCGACTACGAGGTCGGCGACTGCGATCAAACCTGCATCCTCAAGATTTCGGACCTCAACAGCGAAAACGATTTGAAAATCGTCCAGGCTGCTTTTGATAAAATGGGCAACTGTACTATTCAAGACGTCAAAGAAATCCAGGGAAAAAGATCGGAGCCGATCGTTATTTATGTTAAGAAAAAAGTGGCTGGGGGCGAGATATCCAATGTCTCCGAAGACGACGTGGATCATTTTGTAGTCAAATGCCTGGATTCGCTGTCAGCCAACTGCAATTTCGGCATTTGGTTTACCAAAGATTCGGGCGCTCAGGTATGCACATACGGCCACAAGATGCTGGTGTCGATCGACAGCCTGGGTTTCGGAGGTTGTGCCGGCGGAGATTCGTGCGTCTTAATCGATAAAAGCGGACATCGCTCGATTCTTAATCCCGACGATCCGGAACTTAAAGCCAAACTCGAAGCGATGGGGGTTACTCTGGGTGATTCCGCCTGCACAATTAAAATGGCCGTGAAACAGTGTCTTCCGGTCGACGGCAATACCGAATTTCCGACAGGGGATGAAGACGCCTCCATATCGAAAGACGAAGCGGCTCAGGTTCCGGAAAGTTTCATGCTCGGACAAAACTACCCCAATCCGTTTAACCCGGACACCAGAATCGACTATACGCTGGCATCGGCCGATTATGTCACACTTGAAATTATCAACATGAACGGGCAGGTGGTTCGGACGCTGGTCGATGAAATGCAGAGCGCGGGGAACCATACGGTAACCTGGGACGCCACCGATGACGGCGGCAAACGAGTTGCCTCGGGCGTATATTTATATCGCCTGCAGGCCGGAGATCAGGTAGACTCGAAAAAAATGACCCTGTTGAAATAATCCTTTTTCTCGCAATAAAAAAAGCCCGGTTCGAACTGACCGGGCTTTTTTATAACAGCATTTTTTAGTCGCTCACTTTGGATCTTTCCCATTCCTCTCCCAACAGAGATTCTCCTTCGAAATCGGCGTCATTGACGAATTCCTCAGGCACTAAAAGCGAATAGGCACCATCAATTGGAGGAAAAGAGGACAGCCCCATCTGACCGGTCATCCCGAAATATCCGGCGCCCGAAAATATGACAGCCGGAATATCTTTGGACCGAAGCGTCTCGAGAACCATCTGGGCGAACTGCTCGGACCGGAAACGGGCGATACGCACCCAGTTTTCATAGACGGTTTCATCGAAATCTTCCGGGATTTCCGGGACGAGTTTGACGTCGCAGTCCGGGCAGGTGTCGACGTCGTTGGTATATTCATAATGGCAATTCGGGCAATACGGCATAATGCACCTCCGGCAAAGTGTTTATATAATATACAATCCTGTTATCCCTCTATTCAATTAAATTATTGGCCAATTGGCGTAGCCGCTTGATTAATCGATCCCGATTTCATATATTGCTTGTGCTCGAAGGGCAATTCATAAATGAATAAAAACTACTTTGTGTCAGGCCTGATTACCCTCATTTTAATCACTGCGGCGGCAGCCGGAGCACAGGATTCGTCATCGACGTTGGGCACCGTGCTTGACCGGATAAATTTCGATCTCGGCTTCGGGGCGTATTATATGTCCGCAAGTTGCGATCATATTTCATCCAACAAGGTCAAATTGCCGGATTATCTGGTCGGAAAAAGCGACAGCGGTTATGCCACCGATAATCCCGAGTACCACGGGGCGTCGTATTTCGAACTGCAGACGGTTACGGAATTATCCCGCGACCTGACTTTATATGCCTCCCTGATGGCTGAACACAGGGGGTATTCGTACGGCGTCTATGATTCCCGTCGGATGGATGTATATCCGATATTTAATCTTAAATACAGGTCATACCCCGATAGCAATTCCCTGTTGCCGCTGGCAACAGGAGTTAATATTGGAAATTTTCAAGCCTATCGACGATTCGAGGGCCTTCAGATTTATAATATGGATTATCAGGGGGCCCTGCTTTTCGTGCAGTATAAAAAACTTCGATTGTCACACCTGCACATCGCCGATCTGCTCGTCGGTCTCCGGTTGAATATCGGAGATTATCTTGATTATATGATTTCTCTTGAAGGTTGGAACATCTTTAAGGGATATTCTATGGACATGCGCCTGGGTTTGATAGAATACGCCGGATCTCAAACCGACGATGATATAGACGCCGTTAATTTTTCGATAGGCCTTTATAAAGATGAAAACTTTCGTGCGTACGGTGAACTGGGATATCGGTTCATAGAAGGCGGTTTCGACTATCGCCTTAAATATGCCGCACTATTAGGCGTAAAATACAATCTTCAAAACGGGAGGTTGCATCTTGAAACCCGAACGGAGTATCGGTATTACGGAGGGATGTATAACTACCGCTTCAAAGGCTCGGGCGAACCATATCGCGATTTCTATAGGTATTCAAACGACGTGTATTATGAAAAGCAAATATATCCGATAAGCTATTTAAACCGACCCTTCAGCCAGTGGGCGGTGTTTACGGAGTATCATAAGAGATATGTCGACGCCGTTACGTTTTTCGCGACCACGAGATTTTATGTTGCAAGAAAACACTATCTTTATGCCGAACTCGATTTCAACGGCATCAAGGCCGAAGACGAGGAGTTTTTTCTCTATCCATTTTTTAAGGTAGGTTATGGCTTTGAGCCGGCCAAAGGTATTTTTGCCCTTATGGGGATCACCAACAAAATCATGAATCTCGACAAGCACTACCCAACTTATTACTATTTGCAGAAACCTATGGTTATTTTCGAAATCAGGAGGGACGTAAATTGGCCGGTAATATAATGAAATGTTCTCGTCCGGTATTACTGATAACGGCCATTGTTTTGCTTTACGGGTGTTGTAAAGACTGCAAGTTCCCGTTGGATAATTCCTATAATCCCAATGACGTCAGGGTCTATCCCGCGGACGAGTATGAAATGCTGTTCTCCCATAGCGGCGCAGTGCGAATTAGAGGCTATGGGGGTATTTCATTGAAGCTTTCCGACGGCCGAATTATGTGGCTCTTATGGGAGACCATGATAAAGATTACGGACAGCGCAAATGGAAATCATACTTATTATCCTACTTTAGACAACGCAATAGCAATACAGGATTGGAACAATTTGACGATTTTGTACGGTGGCACGCCGGATTCAGTTACCGCTTATCTTATCCCTCCCGATTCCGGCTTTAAATATTATCCCCTTAACGCCATTGAAACCGACGATGCTATCCAGGTTGTTTGCGCCAAAATTGAAGATTATTCTTCATTCGGTTATTTATCTTATGCAGTGAAGAGCATAGACGTAGTTTCATTGTCAAAGAACGACCTGGCAGTTACCGATATTACGCGCAAAATTTCCTCAACAAGAAACTTATTCGGGACTGGATTTATAGAAGACGGTGGGTATTTATATATTTACGGTACGAGGGATGACGGTCTTGTCTTCGCCCGAACGACTCCCGGCAGCCTTTTGAATCAATGGGAATATAAGAATGGAATTGGATGGTCAACGGACCCGGATCAGGCCATTAGCTACTCATCGGATATAGATTTCCCGGTTTTTATGGATGTTTTCAAAAAGGATAATGAATTTTATACCGTAATTCGTGACGATAGATATGACCAAAATCTATACCTGATAAAGGCGGACAGGCCGACGGGTGAATGGACTCGCGTCAAAGAGATAATCGATTCTCGTTTTCTAAACATAGGCACACTTGTATATGACGCCATTATTCACTGGGACCTTGGCACTCCTGAGGAAGTGCTAATGTCAGTGAATTCTTACTATGAAGATCCTTATGGTCCTCAAGACGAAGACATTCACTTTTTTATCATTGAAAACCTCTGGTAAACCGGTCGACGTCTACGGCGTCATAGCCGACTGGGGCATCTGAGGCTGGCCTTGATATCTGTTCAAACCCGGCCTGGTAAATGTATTTTTGACCCGCTTCGAAAAGAGCATATACGGAATCCAGATAGCGGCGCCGACCATAGAGCGAATCAAGGCCTGAATTGATTCCATGCCACCCGAGGCTGCCACGGCAGGAATGAGCCCGACCAAAACCAAATCGAGACCGACAAACAACAGATTGCCCGCAAAATAAGCAATGGCGAGTTTCGGGAAAAACGGGGATTTGGTAAAAAATAAATAGATCAGGGTCCCGGCGAGAAGCATAATCAATGTATTACCAACCATTTCATAAATGAGGATCGGGCCGAAAAGCTCATGATAGACTTCAGAACCCGGAGTCGTGAGAATCTCCCAGGTGCCGTCAAAGAAAAATGGAATATAAGTAGTGCTTAAAAGAGATGCGATGCTTATAATCGTAAAAAACAGCCCGAGGCAGATCAGAATCAACCAGCCGCCAAGGCCTTCGGGTTCCTTTTGTATTGAGCCCATTAGTCTCCTCCTAAATGTGATACATGCCCGTGATACCTATTAAATCGGTGTATTGGGAGGCAGACTTTAGCGCAGAAAA
>CAZMWI010000097.1:0-12139 GCA_964569945.1 uncultured Ignavibacteriaceae bacterium | reverse complement strand
ACTTCGAACAGCGAGGCTTCCTGAAGTCATTCATTAAGCGAATAGACTACAACTACCCACAAGTGACTGTCCATTACACATTTCCGGTGAATAGGAAGAAGCAAGACCATGATGAAGTTCTTGCTTTGGACAAGATAAGCGGGGTTGACGAGACTCGAACTCGCGGCCTCCTGCGTGACAGGCAGGCGTTCTAACCAAACTGAACTACAACCCCGGCTTTAAAAAACTTGTCTATTTCTTCAAACCAGCTTGCTATTTATAAGTCAGGAACGCGGATTTGTCAATTGAGATTTGCTGCCATCCCTCAAATTTATTGGGCAGTACTGGACTCGAACCAGTGACCCCCTGCGTGTAAGGCAGGTGCTCTAACCAACTGAGCTAACTGCCCTGTTAAACACGCTCAGCTTTCAACCTTGGTTTCCTCATGGATCTTGCGCTTCTTCTTATCCCGAATCAATATCGAAACCGGGATCAAGACACAATACCCCAGAACCAGGAGCACGGGAGCCAGCGTTATCGATCCGGACGCCAGCGCGATATAGCCGCCGATTATAACCAGCAGGCCAATACCGAAAAACAGGTAGTTCCTTGTTCCAAAAGGCCACTCGAAGCGGCCCTTGTCTTCATCTTTTTCTTTCTTTGCCATCACCTATACAGACCCCAATTATAGTTGTAACCGGCTGATTGTCAAGCCATTTTAAGTACTTTCGGCTGCCACCGGCATATCCTTGACATACCGGCACACCCAGAAAAACATCCCCCACAGGGCGTATAAAAATATCCTCAATTCCATATCGTCCGTGACCGAGTCATAAATCCCGGTCAGCACAAATACAATCGTCGCGTTCATCACCGCCGACGTAACGATTCTGGCGAATCTGTCAGAATTACCGAACTTATGAATTTTACGGAATTTTTTGAATATCGCCCAGTAAATTCCCAGAAATATTAGAAGCGAGGGAATTCCCGTATGGACCGCTATATTGAGATAATCGTTATGAGCGTGGTTGTGATAGTACGGGTAATTTTTGTCGACATAGGGCAGGAAGTTTTTCTCGAAATTGCCCGGCCCGACCCCGAATATCGGCCTTTCGGCGATCATGGAAACCGTCCCCTTCCAGATTACAAACCTCGACCTCGGATTCGTGCCGCTCAGCTCCATTTTTAGATGCGACAGATGCTGGTTGATCAGCCCCGGTGCGTACAGGTACAGCGCCGCCATGAATACAATCACCGATGGAGCCAGCCATTTGAAATGTCTTTTGCTATAGCGAATTAAAAACAAAATCAATACCCACAAAAAAACCCACCCGACTCCTCTTTGGTATGATAATAAAGCCGCAATAATCGACAGAAGCGATGCCAACCCTATGAGAATCCTGTATTTTTTCTCCTGTGCTATTTCCGTCAGCGGAAATAAAAACGCCCCGAGAATTATATAATAGTTTCCAAAAGTCATGGAGTTATTGAACAGCCCGACCACCCGAAACTTGTCCGTCTCGATTGGTATCAACTTCTCCATACGCAACAGTTCGTAACCCCAATAGTGCTGGAAGAAGGCATATATCGCGATAACTATCCCCGAAATCGCCAACAGTCTGAAAGCCTTGATCACCTGCTCTCTTTTTTCGAGCACAATGGCCATTGACGGGATCACGGCGAAGACCCATTCATCCCGGTAAATAACGAACGACCGCGATATATCGGTCCCGACCAGACAGGAGACAAACGACCAGGTTATATATAGCACAGAGAAAATTATAAACGGGTCTTTGAAACTAACTTCTCGATACCACTTTTCTTTGAAGAATATGACCAGGGCACAAAATATGACCGCCCCGGCGAACGTCTCGGCTCCGCCCTTGGAAAATGGCGTTGTCAGGAAAAAGCCGCCCGCCGAAAAAATCCCGAGTTTTTTTATGAAATTTAGCGGACGGTCGCTCATTTAAAAAAGATCGCTTTCGATCAATTCCACGAGAAGGTGTATATAGAAAATGTGCTCTTCCTGGATTCTTTGGACGGATTTGTGAGGGATGACCAGTTTCTTATCGCAAATCGAAGCCAGCTTGCCGCCGCTGCTTCCAAGCAAACCGATCACCAGCAGATTCATCTGCCGCGCCGTTTCGGCCGCTTTGACGACATTGCTCGAGTTGCCCGACGTCGATATCGCCAGAAGAACGTCACCCGGGCGGCCCAGCGCTGCCACCTGCCTTGAAAATATGCTGTCGAAGCCGTAATCATTGGCTGCCGCGGTCATCACGGATATATCAGTGTTGAGGCTGATCGCTGCCAGAGGCTCGCGGTTGCGCTCCGACGTCAACCTGACTATCAATTCTCCGGCCATATGAGAGCTGTCTGCCGCCGAACCGCCGTTACCGCAAATAAGGATTTTGCCCCCGGCGCCCAGCACGCCGGAAATCTGATTGGCCATTTCGACCGCCGTCGCCGCCAAATCCTGGGCGGTTTTCAGCCTAAAGTGCGAGGATTCCTCGGCGGCCCGGATTATTATATTCTGACGTTCTTCGTCTGTCATACTTCAATGCTTTCTCTGATATGTGCCGCGCGGGCGAATTCAAGGAGCTTCCCGTGTCCCGATTTTTCAAAATGATTGCCGACTATCACGAATGAAGCCCCCGATTTTATCTTGCCGGCGACTTCTTCCGGTGTCCGGATGCCGCCGCCCACGATAAGTGGGATGTCGGCGTACGCCGCCACTTCCGATATGAGCGTTTCCGGAACCGTCCGGGCCGCACCGGAACCGGCTTCGAGAAAAACCGCCTTCATGCCGAAATATTTCGCCGTCAGGGCGTAAGCACTGACGATGTCGTGCTTGTCCGACGGTATCGGAAGGGAGTTGGACATGTACTGCACCGACGTGTATTTCCCCGATTCGATAAGCAGGTACGCCGTTGGTATTGACTCCAGTCCGAATTTCTTGACGACCGGAGCGCCCTTGAGCTGCTCGTCGATAAGGTACTGTGGGTTGCGTCCGGACAGAAGCGCCGTAAACAGGACGGCGTCGGCGTACGGTGAAATTTGGCTGTGAGCCCCCGGAAAAATAATTACCGGAAGACTGGTGGCACCCTTGATCTTTTTGACCGCTTCGTGGAAATTTCCTTTGATAGCCAGCGATGAGCCGACCAGAAGAGCGTCGACTTCGCAGTCCTCGGCTTTTTCGGCGGTAGCCAGGAGGTCGTCTTCGCCGACCCGATCCGGATCGAGCAGTACCATAAAACAACCGCCGCGTTCGGACTTTATTTCAAGCAATTTATCGAATATCCCGGTCATGCCTATTCCAGTTCTTCCCTGAGTTTCTTTTGCAGCACGTCGAAGACTTTATTCGGATCGACCGTCTCCGGCACCGATCCGCGCGCGAAATTATCTTTGCCGCCGCCGCGTCCGCCAAGCTGCTTTAAAACTTCGCCCGTAAGCTTACCGATATGAATTCCGGTAGCCGAACTGCCCGACGACATAAAAGTCATCTTGCCGTCGATTTTGCCAATCGCGGCCGCAATTTCCGGTTTCGCCGAGCCTTTGACGCTGTCCACCCAGCCGCTCATTTCGACCGAGTCGACTTCGCCGAAATCGTGAAAGCGCAAAATCAACGATCCTATTTTTTTGTCTTTACCTACCGTCGTACCGCCGCCCGCCGAAAATCTTTCAGTTTTGAGCTTTTTGATTTCTTTCTGGTAGTTCAATATCCTGCGGCTGGCATCTTCCAAAGCCAATGTGATCTCGTCTTCTGGTTTGTTGAACAGCTTCACCGCCAGATCGACCGTCTGCTTATTGGACAGCATCTTTTCGACCGCCATTCTACCCGTGACGGCCTCGATACGTCTTACTCCCGACGCTATCCCGGTTTCAAGCGTGATCATGAACGGTCCTATCTGGGCCGTATTGTCGACATGCGTCCCACCGCACAATTCCTGCGAAAAATATTCCGGCTCGATAGTACCGTCTGTTTCATCGGCGTGAATGCGCACGACCCGCACGCGGTCGGAATATTTCTCACCGAAAATAGCCATCGCCCCTTGTTCCTTGGCCTCTTCAATGGCGACGTCTTCCTCCGGGACGACATTCAACGCCCGGAGAATTTTGTCATTAACCCGTTTTTCGACCTCGGTGATCTGCTCGTCGGTCATCGGCTTAAAATGCGAAAAGTCGAAACGAAGTTTGTCCGGTCCGACATACGATCCCGACTGAAAGACGTGCTCCCCGAGCACCTCGCGCAGGGCCGCCTGCAGCAGGTGGGTTGCGGTATGGTTGCGAATGATATTGCGGCGACGGACCACGTCCGTGCTTATGGCCACATTCTGTCCGGCCGTGATCCTGCACGCGTCGGCGTTGTCACAAATATGAACCGTGGCTTTATCTATTTTCAGCAATTTGCGAACATAAAAATAATTGCCGCGGAATGACACCGAACCATGATCCGAAAGCTGTCCCCCGGATTCTACATACAGCGGCGTCCGGTCGGGGATCAAGGCCAGGTAGGTTTCTCCGGATTCGGCATGCTTCAGTTTCGTGGCGAAAAGGACTTTGGCCTGAATGCTCATCGAATCGCGGACAAACTTGGTCTCAAGATCGGTTTGCCCCGATTTTTCGAGCTTATCTTTCAGCGCCGTCTGGAAAAATACATCTCGTTCGCCGTCGAACTGTGATGCCCCGCGCGATTGTTCTTTCTGACGGTCCATCGACTTATCGAAGCTATCCATGTCAAGTGTCAGACCTTTTTCCTCGGCCATGACATTTATCAAATCCACGGGGAACCCATAGGTGTCGTACAGCTTGAAAACATCGTCGCCCGATATCACCGTACCGCCCGATTTTTTCAGCTTGTCGGCCAGTTCATCGAACAGGTCGCAGCCGACATCCAGCGTTCGCCCGAACGATTCCTCCTCGACCTTGATAACATTTATAATGTGCTCCCGGCGTTCGTTAATTTCGGGATAAATGCCGCCCATAAGGTCGGACAGGACCGGGACGAGCTTGTATATGAACGGATCGTGCATGTCCATCAAACGGCCGTGCCTTGCAGCCCGGCGGAGAATCCGTCGCAGGACATAACCCTGTTTCTCATTGGACAGACCGCCGCCGTCGGCAATACAAAATGTCAGCGCGCGGATATGGTCGGCGATTACTCGATGCGAAACCCCACGGGCGTCGGTGTAATATTTTTTGCCTGTAACTTCGGCAATGTTTTCGATCAGCGGCGTAAAAAGGTCAGTTTCGTAATTGCTGTCGAGACCGTTCTTGACGCAGGTCACGCGCTCCAGACCGGCCCCGGTGTCCACCGACGGCTTCGGAAGCGGCACGAGGTCGCCGCCAGCCTTCTGCTCGAACTGCATAAAAACCAGATTCCAGATCTCGACAAAGCGGTCGCCCTCACCGTTGACTTTGTCATTCGGACCGATTCCGAATTTTTCACCCTGATCGTAATGCAGTTCGCTGCATGGACCGCAGGGCCCAACATTGCCCATCGACCAGTAGTTATCTTTCTTTCCGAATTTCAAAATCCGGCCGTTTTTCAGTTCCGGAGCCACCTTAGCCCAGATTGCGAAAGCTTCATCGTCCTCGTCGTAGACAGTAGCATATAAGCGGTCTTTGGGCAGGCCGATGAACTTTGTCACCCACTCCCAGCAATAGAAAATGGCCTCTTCCTTGAAATAATCGCCGAATGAGAAGTTGCCCAGCATCTCGAAAAAGGTCTGATGCCGCCCGGTGCGCCCGACGTTTTCCAGATCATTGTGCTTGCCCCCCGCCCGCATGCATTTCTGCGACGTCGTCGCGCGCGGATAATCCGGCTTTTTCTGGCCGGTGAATATATCCTTGAATTGATTCATGCCGGCGTTCGCAAACAGTATAGTCGGATCGTCGAAAGGAATTACCGGCGACGATGGCAGATGCTTGTGGTCATAATTCACGAAATAATCTATGAATGATTGTCTTATATCCGACGATTTGATAGCTCATTCCTCCTGACTTATTTTCTCAAACGCTTGTCGGGCCGCATTATAACTTATTGACCGGCGCGACAGATAATTATACGCTTTGCGGCGGGCGGTTTCAAGGTCAAATTTTGACAAATAAGACCAGCGTGATTCCAATAGCCTGAACGCCAGCGAAAATTCATCAACATCCTGAAAAGATTCTTCGACCACAGTCCGCGCAATGGCATTTGGGACCATTTTTGAACGCAATAGAGTAATTATATAACCACGCCCGGCAGGCTTGCGACGGAGAATAGAGCTTACCAGCTCCCGGGCGAATTTGGTGTCATCCAGATAGCCCCTCTCGATGTAGAGCTTGACAACCTGCCTGATGATCGCCTCGTCGAACCCCTTTTGGGATAGTTTCTGGCTGACCTGCCCGATCGAATACGAGCGATTCCCGAGAATATAACCAAGATAATGGTCGGCCCGGATAAAATCTGACTTGGCCTTGATAAGCCCCATTTGTTCGTACGATATCTCCCGGCCAACTCGAAGCCGGTCGTGATCTACGGTCGACCGCAAAAGCATGAATTCACTGTCGTCGGAAAGGGTGATCAGCGCCAGCCGACCTTTGGGAGATATTGATTTAATCATGAGCATGGGCGACATGGACTTTAAAATACACGACATTGCCAATAAAAAAAACCATTTCTTACAAGTTTAATTTCCATTCCAAGAGGCAGACTGTCGCCATTTCAGCCCCGCGCAAAGACAACCACAATTTTGAAACCGACACTTGATAATGTCGGTTCTAATATTTACAATTGAAAAAAGTCGACCCATAAAGGAGTAAAATATGCCGGTACGAAAATATAATGAAATCCCCGAAGTCGATGTCAACATGGACGGCGTCGTCGGGACGACCAAACGAGTGCCGATTTCCAAAGACGAAGGCTGGACCGATCATACCGTGCGCATTTTCAAAATAGCCCCCGGTGGACATACGCCCAAACACCAGCATGACTGGGAGCATGTCAATTACGTTATGTCCGGCAAAGGCCGCCTGACTATAGCGGGCAAACCGCACGAACTATCGCACAAAGATTTTGCATTCGTCCCGCCCAACACCGAGCACCAGTTCGAGAACCCGTACGATGAACCGTTCGAATTCATCTGCATCGTTCCGAATCGCGGGGAATATTAATTTAGAGCTGGCTTTTATATTAGCGCGTGCCGGAAGTATCAAGGGCGTATAACTGATAATATCCTTCATTAACGACCGGCACGAAATCCGCGCAATTAAAACACGGGTATTGATCGGTACCGCAGCCGAGCAAGCCGCGATAGGCATCATCTATAATCACGTATTCCACGCCTTTTTCTTTGGCCAGGCGGCATAAATTCTCAATATCGTATTCCTCGCCGCGAGACTTCAATATTATGCGCGTCGGAAGAAGCCCCAGGATTTTGTACCGGTCTATTTCATTGTACATAATCAGGAGCGGGGCAAGAACGTATGAATCAGGCGGAATATGAGAACAAATTTCTCGATTAACTTTGACGATGTCCTGCTTCCCGGTTAAAATCTGCCTGCCGCTGTAGTTCAATCCTATGATAACGGTCGCAAGCAGCATTAAAGCAAACAATGCCTGGAACGGGCGGCGAATCAAACGCGGATTGTCCCGGAGAATCCGGACATTATCGGCGGCGAGCATGACAAAATACGGGAAATAGAGAATTCCATATTTGGTTGTTTTATTATGATTCAACAGTCCCATGAAAACGACCGCGGCAACCGAATAAATTATCATATTGTAATTTCCCCGACGACCATCACGAATCGACTGTATCACTGTGATAATAAACAGGCTCGTAATGCCGATAATTTCCGGTTTGCGGAAAATTCGCTTGTGTTCGTTGAGCAGATTTAAAATCGGCTGATACCAAACTCCGTTTTGAGCAGCGCTGCTGGGATCGTTCATAAACTGCAGCTTGAACAATGCCCAATGCCCGATGACGTCGTAAAAATACAGCGATGAAACCGCAATCGATACGACCCCGAACAATACCAGCCCCGACCATTTCTTCCTGAGAAGAAGTAATACCCCGCCCGCCCCGACAAAGACGACTCCATTGAGGTGACAAAAAACGGCCAGCCCGGCGATCGCTCCCGACAGCACAAGCCATTTCATATTTCCCCGGTCCAGATAATTTACCAGACAAACGAAGCTCGCCAGCCCGATCATAGCTATTAAAGCTTCCGGGCGATATATAATGGAATTGCGGAATATAAGAGGGCATAGCAATAACAAAATGCCGGATATCAGAAATACGGTCGAATCATAATGTTTACGGCAGTACCGGTACATAAGCACAAAAATCCCGCCCAACGATAATATGGAAATCAACCGCAAATGGAAAAGCGCGAACCCGAATATTTTCAGAAACAGCGCACCGATGAGGATAAAGCCCTTGTGATACACCAGCATTCGCTGGTCATAGTGCAGGAATCCGTCGAACATCTCAGAACGGACCGTTCCGTCGTGCGATAAAAAATGGGCCTGCTCACCCAGCCAGGCCTCGTCGACGTCAATGCGAAGGTAGGGAATGTTGGCGATAAAAAGCAGTATCTCGAATATGAATACGGCCAGCAGAAGATTCCGCCTTTTATCGGATTTCAATTAATCTCCCCCACAAATCAATAAAGGGGCGCTTACGCCATTATTGTTATAAAAGCCTTATTGGCAATATCGAGCGGCTACAAATTCCCGGCCGTCGCCAGCACATAATTTTTCGTATCGAAATATTTTTGCGCGACCGTCTGAACCTGCTCCGGCGTAACGCTTCGTATGTTGCCTACGAATTTTTCGCCATAATTATATCCCAGACCGAGGTATTCATAGACGCCCATATAATACGCTTGGTTGATACGCGACAGGTTGGCCGAAAGATACGAGCCCCAGATATCGTTGACCGCGGTTGTAAGCTCTTCTTTAGTGGGTGGCTCGCTTTTCAGCCGTTCGATTTCGGCCAGGATTCCCTCTTTGGCCTTTTCATAGTTCTTGGCCGCGGTGCCCATGGTACACACGAACCAGCCGAAGTTTTTATCCAGCGCCGCCGATGCCCCGACCGTGTAGGCCAGACCCTGTTTTTCCCGCAATTCATCTCTCAAGCGACCGGACAAAACCGCCGCCGCAACCTTGATGGCCGAGGCATCGGGTGACATCACCGACGGCAGGCCGTTGCCGAGATATATGTAAACCTGCTCTTTATCCATTTTCTCATTGGTGGCCTCGACGCCTTTAATCTCCACCGGCGGACCGGCCTCGATCGGTTTGAAACCTGTGGCCGGAACATCCCCGAATTTCTCGCGGAGGAGTTTCATAATGCGTGCCGGGTCCTGGTTGGTGCAAACCGTGATGATCATATTCTCCGGCGAGTACATCTTGTTATGAAAGTCCTTGAGGTCATTGACGGTAATGGCGTTAAGCGTCCGGTAGGTGCCGTCTATCGTTTTGGCATAAGCCTGACCCGCAAAGAGAGTTTCATAAAATTTCTTGCGGGCCATCTGGTATGTCGACCCACTCCGCCGCCCGATTTGTCCGAATATTGACTTGCGGACGGTTTCCACATCGGATGAATCAAACGCCGGATTCAAAATCATGTCGGAAAACAGGTCTATCCCGCGATCGGTGAACTCGTCTATCGTTTCGAACTTCATAAACGAATATTCCGGCGTGGTGTAACGGTCATCGTACGGAATCCAGGGGTTATCATAAAGAGTGACATTTGCCCCGATAGCCGTTAGTTCCGCCGACAGCTTCTCGGCCGGTCGGGTCGTGGTGCCTTTTTCGATCAGGTGGTTGACCATATTGGTTATGCCGTCAAGACCCTGTGGCTCCGTGGCTGACCTGTTTTTCCCGATGACATTCAGCGCAAAAACCCGGCTGTCGGGATTAGCCTTGATAATTATCTCCAGGCCGTTATCCAGATTTTCTTTCAAATAAGTCGCCGATTGTTTTTCCGGAGTTTCTCCCGCTTTCGTTACATCCGGCATTTTGAAATCCTTGCCCAATGACAAATCATAAGCGGGGAATTGGGCCTTTTGATAATAGGCCAGCACTTCGTTTTTGGTCGGGCCGTCCGAACGGTACGGTTTCGAATTCGACGATCCTTCCGGAGTGACAGCCGTCGCGATATAGGCCGGCTTCGTAACGTACTCCTGCACCACCCTGGCAATATCTGGTATCGTGACTGAATCGATATTATCGGTGACTTTCTCGAAAAAGTCCCAGCCGGTTATCGCCAGAAGCGGGGCAATCATAAATCCGTAATAGTGTAGTTTTTCAGAATAATAGATATCGTTGCAGCGGCGGGCCACTTTGTAGCCGTTGATGATGTCTTCCGACGGCAAATTCTGGCCCAGGTTGGAAAACACGTTGTTGCACGCCGTAATTATTGATCCAACATTGCCCGCCTTGGGCGAGATAATCTCGATATTCAGGCGGCTGAACTCTTCTCGAGTATCCAGTCCGACCGATACATTGGTGGCCAGTGGATTGTCTCCGCCTTTCAGGGCTTTGACAAGGGGCGACATTTCTTCGTCCCCGAGATAGTCGGCGAGAAGGTTAAACGCAAACCAACCGCTGTCTGAAAAACGCGGCGCCTCAAGCGACAGATCGACATACGTGGACTTGACCGGGGCCGACGCTTCGTGCACCTGAATTCCTTCGATAGGCTTATATTTTATCTCCGGCAGCGGCGGCGGTTCGACCGATTTAAAACCGCCAAAAACTTTTTCTACCATTTTTTCCATTTCCGGAATTTCAAAATCACCAATAATAAGTGTCATCATCCGGTTGGGAGCATAAAAGCGCTTGTAATAATCGACGATCGCATCTCGCGGAATATTGGATATGATCGACTCGTAGCCGATGACCGGACGGGCGTATGGAGTTCCGGCAAAAGCCGTCTCTTCGAAAAAGGCTTCGGCCGGTGCACCTTCGGCGTCGTTGTCCATTTTCATTTCTTCATTAACAATTCCCCGCTCTTTGGGCAGGCGGTCTTCGCCTATTGTCGAATTGAAAAGCATGTCGGCCTCGGTCGCCATACCGTACTCAATATACTCGCGTGGCATCAGCACCAAATAGGCGGTGAAATCTTTTCGGGTAAAGGCATTGATATATCCGCCCAACCGATCTATTCCTTTTTCGATGTCATCCTGAGACCGCGTAGCCGTGCCGTTGAAAAGCAAATGCTCCAGAAAATGAGTGACACCGTTGTTATAGTAGTCTTCATATTTGCTCCCGGCCTTGACAAAAACCATGCTGGTTATCATGGGGGAAGCATGGTTGGCCTTGAGGACCACTTCCATTCCGTTTTTCAAATGATATCTTTTTTCGGATACGGTCGGGGTTTTTCCACCCCCGGAACAGGCGACCGCCAGAATCAGCGTCGCCAGAATGAAGCCCGAAATTATGACTTTCCACCAGATTTTCTTGTTTATCATCACTACTCCCTGCAACGATGCCCGGTTATGTGCAAACAAAATACATTTTTGCTCCGGGCGATTCCCGCATGTTTTCTATAACTGATTATATCAAAACACATTAAGCTACCAGGATTGTTTCCGCCTGTCAAGCCCAATCGCCAAAATGGCATTGACATTATACCGATTAAAGATATATTGTGACAACCTTTATGACAAAAAAACACGCAAATAAGGTCGCTCAGGCGGGGCACGGCGCGTTTTTGTTGCTGTGCGCCGTAAGTCTCCTGTTCTTCGGAATTCTGGCCAACTCCGCTTTGGTTTCTGTAAAATCAATCAAGACGGATTCGTCGACCCATCAGGTATGTTCGGTCGACGTTGATTGTTTGCCGGGTGCCGACGGTTCCATGGCCACCAGCGAGAGTTCTTCGTCGGGGAAGGTATTTCATATAACGATCCCGGCGCTGGTTTCCGGCGGTGGTTTGGACAAACGCTTTCCGGTTCAGAAGATTATCGAAATCAGGACTTCGCCCCGGATAATACGCGGCCAGTTTGAGCATTTTTCTTCGGCCATCACGGTTTGCCCCCATAAGGCCCGTGAGTTTACTCTGATTGGCGCCAAACCTTCCGGTACCAGCTAAATATCTTTCGTCTTTTCTTTCCTAAACAGCTTTATTGAATTTGATCTCAAGCTAACAGCATAATTTTAGTGATATAA
>CAZMWI010000096.1:0-12195 GCA_964569945.1 uncultured Ignavibacteriaceae bacterium | reverse complement strand
CAAAATATGACAATCACACGCTTTTGAATTAGCTGATCTTATATAATCTACGACCCTTACCCCACGCTCTCCCTTTTAACCGTGTCGTCTTTCTCGGCTAAGGTGTCAAATTGACTTTTTTTTAGATGGTAGTCGACGACCGCCTTGATAAAATCTCTAAACAACGGATGAGCCTTGGTCGGCCGCGATTTCAACTCCGGATGGAACTGCACCCCCACAAACCAGGGATGATCGGCCACTTCGACTATCTCCACCAGACGACCGTCGGGCGACAAACCGGTCAGATTCAGCGACGTACTCTCGAACATCTCACGGTACGAATTATTGAACTCGTAGCGGTGACGGTGCCGCTCGGAAATTTCATCGGTACCGTACGCTTTAAGACTGAACGAATCCTTTTCGAGATGGCAGGGGTACGCCCCGAGGCGCATAGTACCGCCCATGTCGGTGACGCCTTCCTGGTCGGCCATCAGGTGTATGACAGGGTGCTTGAGCTCGGCGTAGAACTCGTACGAATGCGCGTCTTCGAGGCCGCAGACGTTGCGCGCGTACTCGATCACGGCGCACTGCATTCCGAGACAGATCCCCAGAAACGGGATATTATTTTCGCGCACGAACCGAATCGATTCGATCTTGCCCTCGACCCCGCGCTCGCCGAACCCGCCGGGGATCAGAAGCCCGTCGATGTCCGAAAGCAGTGCTTCGGGCCCGCGTTTTTTGATGTCCTCCGATGAAACCCAGACCAGGTCGACCCGGGCGTCGTTCTCCTCACCGGAATGTATGAAAGCTTCGATAATCGATTTATAGGCGTCTTTGAGATAGACATACTTACCGCAAATCGCCACTTTGACCCGGTGGCTGGGGTGCTTGATACGATCGACCATGTTCTCCCAACCGGACAGCTCCGGCTCGGGCACGTTGAGGTGCAGATATTCGCAAACCGCTTTGTCGATCCCTTCCTGGTGGAAATTGAGCGGGACCTCATAGATGGTCGGCGCATCGGACGCCGAGATGACGTTGCGTGACGGTACATTACAGAACAGTCCTATTTTCTGGCGGATGTTTTCGTCGAGCGCTTTTTCCGTGCGGCAGACCAGAATCCTCGGCTGAATACCGATTTCGCGCAACGCCTTGACCGAATGCTGGGTCGGCTTGGTTTTGACTTCACCGGCCGTGGCGATGTACGGCACCAGCGTCAGGTGCACGAACAGCGTGTCCTCGGGTTCGCTTTCGAGGGCCATCTGGCGGATGGCTTCCAGAAACGGCTGTGACTCGATGTCGCCGACCGTCCCGCCGATCTCAACTATGACCACGTCGGTGCCGGGATTATTCTTGGCCGGGCGACGGATCGATTCTTTGATTTCGTTGGTGATGTGCGGAATAACCTGCACCGTCGCACCGAGATAATCCCCGCGACGCTCGCGCGTTATAACCGTATGATACACCTGTCCGGTGGTAACATTGTTGTCCTTGGTCATGCTCTGATCGAGAAAACGTTCGTAGTGTCCCAGGTCAAGGTCGGTCTCGGAACCATCATCGAGCACGTACACTTCGCCGTGCTGGAACGGATTCATGGTGCCGGGATCGACGTTGATGTATGGGTCGCATTTGATCATGTTGACTTTGAGGCCTCTCTTTTTCAGGAGGATACCGATCGACGCCGCGGCAATTCCTTTGCCCAGCGCCGAGACGACCCCGCCGGTCACGAAAATATATTTAGTCTTTTTCTCGGGCATGACGATCTCCCAATCTATTTTAAAATTTTGGCGGCATTTTTCAAATCTTCGGGCGTGTCAATCGACACCATGTCGCGTTTTACCTTATACAGGCGGATCCTTCCGCCGTTTTCAAGAATACGCAACTGCTCCAGCGACTCGGCTTTTTCGTGGGCCGACCGCGGCAGCGACGCATATTTTTCCAGCGCGGCCCGCCGGTAAAAATATACCCCTATATGATAATAAAAGTCGAACGTCGCAAGCCGGTCGCCGTGGATAGTCTGCAAATACGGCAATGGGTAGCGCGAAAACCAGATGGCATTGTTGTCTTTTCCGAAAATCACCTTGACCCGGTTGGGGTCGAACAGGTCGCTTTCGGTTTCGATCTTCTTTATGAACGTGGCGTGGTTTATGGCCCGGTCGGCCAGCATTTCTTTTATAACGCGATCATAGTCGGCGGCCTTAAGTCCTATATGGTCGGCCTGGACGTTGAGTATAATCTTCGCCCCGAGCCTGGCGGCGACCTCGGCGCTGCGGTCCGATCCGGTCCGGTGCCGTTTGGAGGTCATAATCGCCTCGCCGCCGAACTTTTCCACGGATGTCTTGATTATGTCCGAGTCGGTCGCCACTGCCACGCGGGAAATCAGTTTCGACCGCGACAACTCGTGATACAGATGTTCCAGTATGGATTTGCCCCGCAGTTCGGCCAGCGGTTTACCGGGAAAACGGCTGGAATTGTAGCGGGCGGGAATGACGGCCAGAATGTCGTTTTTCATATTTCTATATTCTCGGGCGACACGCAATGTCCATCGCCAAATCGCGGTAGTGTGGTGAGTCGGCGTGTTGGAGACTCGTTCTCAATGTTGATTGAAACCGGGGTTAAAGCCCCGTAAAAGCGCGGATTGTCGAACTTTATTATCGGCACAAGTGATTATACGGCACTTGAAATATGTCTGTCAAGCATTTCCTCAGATTTCTATTAAAATGATGATACCTGACTCCAATACTAACCAATAAAGGTTTCCGCCGACCGGTCGATAGAAAAAGTATGTGTCTCAAATTGAAACAGAAATGGATTTTGTCCCATGAACTTTTCAAAAAGTGATCTGGTTGAAACAGAACTTTTCAATATCGAACGGGATGTTTCACCGGCCCGCGACCTGACGGCATTCTGCCTGAACCTATACACGGGTACCGTTACCGGTGAAAGTGCCCCCGACCGAGTGGAAGTATACCGCGACGGTGAAATCGTAACCGACATTGACAAGACCGACGGTTCGCGCCTGCCGGTTGACCTGTTTACCGGGCCCGATGGTGAGGGGATGTTCCGACGTCGGCTGGCCGTCAGCGGCAGCGATGACACGCGAAGCGTCCTGGCCGCCAGGCTGGGGCAGGATTCTGCCGGACGCGAAATTTCCGCCGTCATAAAATCCGAAAACGAAACCGATTTTGGACCCCTGACCGATAACCGCGACCATCTGATCCTCGGTGAAGTAAAAAGAACCTTTGCCGCCGTCGCCGCATCACGTACCATTCAAAGGGCGCTGCAGGATAATAGCAGAATGCACTTCCTTGTCGATGAATACGCCGAAATCGTCTGGTCTTATATTCCGGCAGGTGTTAAGGTCAGTCAGGAAATAATCGACCGAACCCGCGTTGCGGTCGCCGACCCCCGGCCGGAAAATACCAGGATTGCCCATTTTAATCTACTCAACCGGCCCTATCGGCTGGTTTCCACGGCCCCATTCGATGAAACGCCCGGTTTTATCATAGAGCTCGACAAGCTTTTTATAGAGAGGATGATTCACAAGCTTAGAGGCAAACTCGGCGCCATTCTTACGGCTTCGGAACAGTTCGGCGATGTTAATAACAAACTTTCCGCCGAAGACCGCGCTCAAATGCTGGGCATAGTGGATAAAGCTGCCGAACAAATCGGCTTTATCCTGAATCGCTTTGAAACATTCACGACCCTCCCCGAACCAGAGCACAAGAATTTCGATCTTGCGACCTGGCTCAAAAATATAGTCGAAGTTAAAGCCACCGAAGAAAGCCCCATTCGGCTCGATGTAAGTCAAAAAGTAATAAACGTCAGTACCGATAAAGAACTTCTTCGGCAGGCTGTCTCGGAACTCATCGACAACGCCCTGGAATCGAGCGACAGGAGCCAGCCGCCATCTGTCATATTGGACATCGACGGAACCTCGGTTTCAATAACGGTTTCCAATGAACTGCCCACAAAGTCGGGCGACAAAATCCGGCTTTCGCGCAATATCACGGAACCGTTTTTGTCGACCAAATCAGGTAAAGCCGGGCTCGGTTTGACAATCGTCAGAGCCATTATGTATCGTCTGGGAGGACAACTTGAAATCGACCTTAACAACAACGTCAGATTTACAGCGCGTCTGGTGCTGTCCCACGATGATTTTGGAGAGAATTAAACATGAATTTTGAAAATAAATCCCGCCCGAGAATTCTTCTGGTCGACGATGACGTTGAATTCCGAACCGCCACTGAACTGGCTATGAAGAGTCATGGTTACAACGTCATTTCAGCTGGGGGCGTCAACGACGCGATAACTTATTTAAAGCACGATGAAATTGACCTTATCGTCACCGATTTTAAAATGACCGATGGTACCGGTCTCGACATTTTGACCGAAGCCCGACGCGGTCACCGTGAAATTGCCGTTATAATACTTACCGCGTTCGGCTCGATCGGCAACGCGGTCGAGGCGATGCGTCGCGGCGCCAGCTATTATATAGCCAAACCGTTTAAAACCGATGAACTCCTCCTGCAGATAGAAAAGGGGCTGGAAGCCAAAAGCATGCGTGAGGAGCTTAACAACCTGCGCGAAGAAATTGCCTGGAAGTACGGTTTCGACAGCCTGATCGGGACGTCGTCGCCGATGCGTCAGCTGAAAGCATTGGCCTCGCGGGTGGCCGCCACAGATATTTCCATCCTCGTTACGGGTGAATCCGGTACCGGCAAAGAGTTGTTGGCCAAAGCCATACACTATCATTCCCGGCGGCGCAAGAACAAATTCATTCCTATCGATTGTGCCTCCATCCCGGAAAACCTGCTCGAATCGGAATTTTTCGGACACAAAAAAGGCTCTTTCACCAGTGCCTATGCTGACCAGATCGGTCTTTTCGAACAGGCCAATGGCGGGACCGTCTTCCTCGATGAAGTCGGCGAAATGCCGATTATGCTGCAGGCCAAAATACTCCGCGTTTTGCAGGAATCGGAAATACGGCCGATCGGATCGACCGAGCCCAAAAAAATCGACGTGCGCATTATCGCCGCGACCAACGCCGATCTCCCGACTTTGGTCAAAGAAGGGCGATTCCGCGAGGATCTGTATTACCGTCTCAATGCTATGCCGCTGCGTATTGCGCCTCTTCGCGACCGGGTTGATGATATCAGCATGCTGGCCGAGCATTTCATAAAAAAGGAAAATAAAAAACAGGGCGGCGGCAAGATTTCGATTTCATCCGAAGCGATGCAGAAACTGATCGGCTTCAAGTGGCCGGGAAATGTCCGCGAACTAGAAAATACCATCAAACGGGCGGTGGCGCTGTGTCAGCAGGACAGAATAACGGATTCCGATATAATGTTCATTACCACCGAACCACCGCAGTGTAATTGCGTAAAAAGAATTGAGATCAGTGACGCCGGTGACTGGACTCTCGAAGAAAGCCTCTGCCAGAGAATAGAGGCGGCTCTTCATGCCACCAACTGGAACTATACCCGGACCGCCGAAAAACTGGGTATCGGCCGCACCACCCTGTGGAGAAAAATAAGAAAATACAATATAACCCGCGGTGAAGAAACCGCGGAAACGGTTCTTAGATAAAATGGAAAGTAAACAGAGCACAAATCAGGATTTTACGCCTGACAGATCATTAGCCCGTGATTTGAGCAGAACGATCGATTTATATGTAAATCGTAACGATTCGGGAATCAATAACATCATTATGCGGTCGGTATCGGGCATTTTCAACCGGCGGCAGCATCTGCACGCCCAGTTTTTCGCGATAACCAAGAAACTGAGCAAGTTCTTCTCCATATCCGGCGCAGTATTGATCGTCCACTCCAGAAAAGACGATTGCCTTAAGGCTATCGCCCTGAAGGGGGACAGTTTCACCCGCGAAGGCCTCGCTATCAGCCTGCCAAAGACAATGTCGCTGCTGTACGACGTTTTTTCCGATAATGAGCCGTATATCGAAAATTACCCCGACGGTTTTCCCGGCAATTTCGTGGAACGCAAACTGATTCTGGGTAAGGATACCCGCTCGATCATGATCTGCCCGACCCGGCACGAAGGTCGGCCCAACGGCTTGATCTGTTTCGCCTCGCCGGTGCCGTACGCTTTCGTGCTGTTCGAGGACGGTAACTTCGATGCAATATCGGAAAAAATGGGTGCGGTGATTCATCGCAACCGCAGGCGGCTGAACGTCTAACTGCCGGACTGCTCTTTAAGTTTTTTCTTATAATCCTGCTTGGCCCGGTTGTGCTCGCGAAGCGTCCGGGAAAACACATGCCGACCCGTTCCGTCGGCGACAAAATACAGATAATCGGTTTTGGCGGGAAAGGTCGCCGCTTTGATGGCATCCAGGCCGGGATTGTTGATCGGACCCGGCGGCAGGCCTTTGTACTTATATGTATTGTACGGCGAATCGTATTCGAGGTCTTTGTACCACAAGGGACGGTCCAGCCGACCGATGGCATAAATCACGGTCGGGTCGGCCTGAAGAAGCATCCCGCGTTTGAGACGGTTGCGGTACACCGATGAAATAATCGGCATCTCGTCGGCGTACTGCGCTTCGGCCTCGATTATCGACGCCAGTATGACGATTTTATCCGAGGGCAGATTATCCGGGGCCAAATCATCGAGAACACGCCCGGCCAAATTACGGAATTGCTTTATTAAATCGTCTAAAATCATCTCGGCACTCATGCCGTACCAGAAACGATAGGTCTCGGGAAACAGATAGCCCTCAAAGCCAGGGAGATGATATTTGGAAAGCGCATATGCGGAATCATAGGCCAGGGCGGCGAAATCCGATGAATCAACCAGCCCGGCTCGTCCGAAATAACCCGCAATTTGGCGAGCGGTCAGTCCTTCGGGTATTGTGATCTTAACCGTCGCGATGTCTCTCGACGTGAATTTTCTTAGTACGCCCCGCAGCGAGACATTTCCGCTGAAATCGTAGCGGCCGGGCGTCAGGTCACGATCCAGACCGGTCAGTATGGCCAGCCGCCGGAAGAGATAGTCATCCTTTATCACCCCCGTCTCTTTGAGATTGGACAGCACTTTGGAAAATGAATCCTCCGGTTGCACCATGATCGAGATTGTCTGGTCACCAATATTGCACGGTACATATATCTTGTACCACAGCAGCACCGCTGCCGCGATAATTATAACTATTACGAATCCGACAATATTTTTGATCGACTTCAACGGCGCTCCTGTTGCCTTTACCAAAAATCCAATCGTCTTAAAAATCACCACCGGGACGGCCAGCAGAAAAACAAAAACCGTGACGGCCCAGTATTTTATATACTCATACGGCCCGAATTTGGCTTCAGTTTTTTTCACCGGCCCTGTCCAGAAAAGTCTGCAATATTATGGCGGCGGCCATGCGGTCGATTCGCCCCTTGTCCCGGCCGGTTTTTTGATTGTGCATGTGGATTATGTTCTCGGCTTCGGTTGACGAAAATCGCTCGTCTTCTTTAAAAATCGGCCCGCTGTACTGTTTCTGCAATAGCTCGATAAAGGCATCTATAGCCCGGCACCGCTCCCCCGCCGATCCGCCCGAAAGAGATATCGGATACCCGACCACGACTCCGGCGGGATTATATTCTTCGATTATGGCCACGACTTTACGAACCGTCTCGCCGACATTTTTAGACGTAATAGTTATCATTGGCGATGCGATCAGCCCGGTCGGGTCGGACTTGGCAATACCGGTCCTGCGGTCGCCAAAATCAATTCCGATATACGTCCTGTCTGTCATGGGATCAATTTATGGTACCGGCAAAAGCGAGTCAAAGAGAATAATGAAAGCCTTCCCAGCCAAAAATCATGCCGGAAGGGCAGAGTGAAAGGAAAGAATCTTCTGACACCTCGTTTAAATTTTGCGAACCAATAACTCACCATTACCTATCGGGACATTGACCGAATCGACTCGATTGTCCTTGGCGACAATTTCAACGAACGCGGCCAATTCTTCCTTATGGCTGATAATATTATCTGCCACGAGAATTCCTCCGTGTACCATTTTGGGGACAATCAAATCGTAGCATTCACTATAGTACTCTTTTTCTGCATCGAGAAAACAGAAAGAGGTGTCTTCATATTTATCAATCATTGCGCGTGCGTCGGCTTCGATTAATTCCACGACATCAATTACACCGGAATTTTGAAACGTCTCTCTGGCCAGCTTCACTTTATGTTCGAGTACCTCAAATGTAACTACTCGGGTATTCCTGAGTCGCGCCGCCAGAGCCAAATATAAGGTCGAATAGCCGGCACTGGTCCCGATTTCGAGAATCAAACCTTCCGGCGCAGACGCAGCCATCAAGGCTAAAAACCGGCCTGTTTCGGGCGGGATCTGGCGAAGTCTTTCCATTTTCGGTGTACCGTCGATTCGGTCTTTCGAATCGATTTCTTCGAGACGGTGCATTTGTTCAAGTATCGGTTCAGGGATTGAGTGAAACATTTATTCGCACCATATAAGGTAGTTTAATTATCATCTTAAACGATAAGCCGCATAAAATGTTTTACAAAAAAGGCGGCCATAAGGCCGCCTTATGAGATAATTCAATACTTTGACTCGTGCTTATTCCATTAACCTATATCCCCGCTGAGAGGCTGATTATGAAGTTGCGGCCCGGCTCGGGAATCGGGTTGTCCGGATTGCGGCCATTGAACGGCTCGCTGTAAGCCACGTCGAAGATGTTATTCACGTCCAGCGACAACCGGATCTGACTGTAAACGTTAATCCCGGCATTGGCATTGAACACGGTAAAGGCCGACGTCGGGATATCTTCCAGCGCCGCCACTTCGGGGACGCGTTTCTGCGCTTCCGAATGCCTCATCGTCACTTCCGCGAAAAAGTCGTGCCTGGGATAGCGATATCCGAGCGTCGCGGTCGTCTTGAACGGCGACACGAACAGCGGTTGATTGTCGGTTTTGTTCTGGCCGTGCTGGTACGATAACCCCAGAACACCGTACAATCCGTTTTCGAGATCACCTTCCATAAACGTCTCGAAACCGTAGATGGTCACGTCCTGTATGTTTTCGTAGCGCCACAGAGCCTGATAAAATCCCGGCCCCTGGGCGACGCTGTCAAAATTGACTAATTGCGTGAAATCTTTATAATCGCTGTAAAAACCGATCACCGAATAACTGACGTGCGGATGTACGCCTTTGACGCCCGCGTTAACCGTCACGCACTTCTCAGGCTTGATATTTGGATTCGGGCGGGTTTCACGACCCGAGGCGCTGCCGAAATAGAAACGCTCAACCACGTTCGGCACACGGTACGCGGTTCCGACGTCGGCGACGGCGTTGACACCGCCCTTGATCGGCATAACCAGACCGAGCGAACCGTTGACCGAGCTGTAGTTCTCATCGGTGGTCGGCAGCGGCTGATCGTTATCATCGACATAGTTGGGAGTCGGATCGGTGGAAATCCAGAAACCATCGACACGCAGCCCCGGATTTACCCGCAGCTTGTCGAAATGAATTTCACCCGAAGCATAGGCACCGGCCGATAACCATTGGTTTTTCGGCACCGACGCGCTGAGGGATGTATCGTAAACCGGGTCAGGACCAAATCCTTCAAAGCGGGTAATCGAAGTGCTGGCACCGTCGATTTTCTCGCGCCAGCTATCAATCCCGAAAGTGAAAACGACGTCATCGGTGAAGACGTACAATTCCTGGAAATTCAATCCGAATTTTTCAACTTTAGTATGATTCACCACGGTTTCAAGATATCCTGTCGCGCCGGGTCCCGCCGGGAAACTGACCTGATCGTAAAAGTCCGTCAGAAAGTCCTTGGAAATTTTGTCATAATAAAATTTACCCTGTAACCGGGCCAGACGGCTGGTCAGGTTGGTACCGGTGTAAGTTGCGGAAAAATTGTTGCGATCATGGTACGGATACGCAAACAGGTACGGCGTCGCTTCGTTCGGTACGCCGGGATATCCGATGTTTTTGGCTTTAAACGAACCGTACTCCAGATTGACGCGGTTTTTTTCGTCGAATTTATAATTCAACCGACCGTCGTAGTTTTCGATACGGGCCTTGGAATTGGCCAGGCGATCACTCGAAAACGACGTGCCTTGTTCGGCGTTAAGTTGGTCATAAAAATCCTGGCTGAACACCGAGTAACGGCTGTCTTTGGTGGTCCAGTTATCGGGCAATTTATAATCTTTTTGAGCATCGCGGTACTGGTAGCCTCCGGTCAGGACGTACTTGGGAGCGCTGACACCGGCGTCGAGGCGAATCCCGCTTTGCTGATCGGCCGTCGAATAGCGGGTACGGAACTTCCCGATCGGCATTATTTCATCGGTAAACTTGCCCTGTTTGGTAAGAATATTAATCACGCCGCCCATAGCATCGGAACCATACAGTACCGACGATGGCCCGTTGACAACTTCAACCCGGCTGATATCGTTGACATCTATCAGCGACATCGAGGCCCCGGCAAAATCTGCCACGTCGCGCTGGTCGTTGAGACGTTCACCGTCGACCAGTACGAGGATGCGTGTACCATACAGTCCGCGAATCACCGGGCGGGCCCGGAACGGCCCGGCATCGTTCATGTCGATACCCGGAAGGGTCCGGATGGCGTCCGAGACGATGGTGTTCCCCTGGTCGGCTATCTCTTCGGCGTCGACGGCATTCACGGGCTGCGACGTTTTATAAGCCTCTTTGTCATACCGGGTGGCTGTGACAACCATGGAGTTCAAAACCGTAAAAGCCTGATTGAGCTGTATCTGGTTTTCGGTCGCATTCGACAAAATAATATTGTCCTGCCCGACATACCCGACATGGCTGACTGCAACCGAACACGGCGGCTGGATATTTTTTAATTCAAAAAAACCGTCCTTGTTGGTCTGGACGGCGATATTGGTATGTTTGACCATCACCGTAACGCCGACAATAGGCTTGTCGTGGGCTTTATCGGTGATGTATCCGGAATAATTTTCGGCGAAAAGTCCGGAGGATAGAATCAGCAGCATCATTACGGTCATTGGCAGTATCCCACGCTTCATGACGATTCCCTTATATAAAATGTTTTTACTTTCTGGTTACGTTGCAAAACGCTTTTCCAGCTATAAAGTTTCAGCTAATCTGTGTACTAAATAAGACCAAGATTGTCAAGATTATCCGGCAAAAAAATTGACTTGAGTCAAAAAGGCCGAAAAAAAGCCAACTCTCAAATTCACATTTTTACAGGTAATAATGGGAGAAAATTCTTGGTAGGTCGGGTTTGGATCCCCCGGATTGCATCGCGGGATGAAAAACCCGACACGTTGCCTGCCGCGCCGTCGCGAACCCCTTCCCGACGGCAAATTCATTTTGTCTGAAAACCAATTTTTCGCACGTCGTGATCGGCGGGTCTTCAAACCTGCCGCCAACCCGGTCGATCCTCAGATCGACCGGGCACAACGCTCAATTGAGTGTTTCAATCGAAAATTTACGCACTCAAATTCGACGTACAAAACGGGCAGCGCACGGCTTTAATCGGAATACTCGAAAAGCAGTGCGGACATTCTTTCGTCGTCGGTTCCGGGGTCGGCTCCGGGGCCTTTTCGCGTTTCAACCGGTTGATATTCTTGACCAGGATAAAAATAGCGAACGCCACGATCAGGAAGCTAATTATTGTATTGATAAACATCCCGTAATTGAGCGTCACCGCTCCGGCGGCCTGGGCTTCGGCTATTGTGGCGTAAGAGGCAACCTCCGCCCCGTGCTTGAGCACGATAAACAAATTGGAAAAATCAACATTACCCAAAAGCAGCCCGATCGGCGGCATGATCACGTCGGCTACCAGTGATTTGACGATGGTACCGAAGGCGGCGCCGATGACTATGCCGACGGCCATGTCGACGACATTGCCTTTGACGGCGAATTCTTTGAATTCTTTCATCATACCCATAGTGAGGGCTCTCCCGTTTAAAAGTTTATGTTCGTTTTTCGTGTGGGTCAATCCAGTCCCATTACCATTGCCGGACTGAAATGGAATCTACCAGATTTTGTTCCGGGAGGGAAGAAGAATTTTATGGCGAATGAGAATTGCAGGCCGGGTTCTGAATCCCGTTTATGGGATGAAAAACCCGATGTCTTTTTGTCGGGTTTCTCGAAGATTTGGAACCCGACCTACTTGACAATTCTAATGTCTTTCCGGACTTGACACGGAATCCAGTTCTTCTCTGTACGTTGTGATCGGCGGGTCCTCAGACCCGC
>CAZMWI010000095.1:3096-12240 GCA_964569945.1 uncultured Ignavibacteriaceae bacterium | reverse complement strand
CATTTGGGGTGCAATGCTCTGTGTCGATCAAATGAGGAAATGCCAAATACCATTTTCAAATTCGAACCCATTTTGCCGTAACCGAATATGGCATAATATTTTGGCGACAATAATGGATATAACGTCTCCAATATTATCCGGTCGCGAGAGTACACGCGTCCGAATCGGCCAGATATTTATTCCGTATTCTGAGATTATACCATATATTTATGCAACCCTTTTTGATTTTAGGCTGTCTTAGGGCTGAAAACCGATGAACAATGATCGTTTCTGGACACTTTTGGAGCCGGTGCACGGTCAGGCCGAGGGCTTTTGCCGACGGCTGGCCGGAAATCGGGACGACGGCGACGACCTCTACCAGGACTCGCTGCTGGTCGCGATGCGCAAAATCGGCTCGCTCCGAGACGAGACGGCCTTTCGTCCCTGGCTGTTCAAATTGATCATCAACCGCTTCAGGACCCGGTCGCGCGAAGCGTGGTGGCGCCACCGCGCGGGTCTGACACCCGGACTCCTCGAAGCGGTCCTGATCGATGATCCCCGGGACAAAAACGAGGCCCGCCGCGTTCTCGAAGCCGCGATGACTGTACTTAAGGCCGAAGAAAAAGCGATGCTCGTACTCTTCGAATTCGAGCAGTGGACGATCGCCGAACTGGCAACGTTGTATGGCAAACCGGACGGGACCATAAAAGCCCGGCTGTCGCGCGCGAGAAGTAAGATGAGACGGTTTCTGGAAGGGCACCTGGCCAAACAGGAAAGGCAAAACCAACAAAGCGAGGGCGGTTATGGATTGCAAAAAGGCAATGCAACAGCTAAATGATGCGGACGGCCGACACAATCCGGAGCTTTTGAAGCATCTGGAGGCCTGTCCGGCATGCGCCCGCGCCGCTCGGGCCGCGAAAATTATCGACGACTCGTTTCGGACGGCCGCTTCCGGTCCCGATGAGCCGGTCACCCCGTTCGCGGTCCTGCGTTCAAGAATCGAACAAAAGGCAGCCAAAAATCAAAAGGAGTATTCCCTTATGGAAAAAGCACAAACCCATTTGTCACTGCGGCCCAGGCTCTACGCCGGGCTGATTTTCGCCGCCGCGGCATTTCTGTTTATAACTCTGGTCCCGTTTTCGTACAATATCACGACCGGCTATGAAGCCGTCGCGACCAATGTCGACCAGGTGCAGCCGATTTCGGCCAAACAGCTGGTCAACGCCATGACGACTCTCGGCTTTGCCGACGCCAGGGTCAATCTGGAACGGGCCGACAACGGCTATAGCTATCGTATCACCAATCTTCCCGACTGGTCGGCCGGACGGCAGGCGGCGGCGGTGCTGGCGGCGTTGACCGGGGCGTCTGACGTGCAGGTTAATCCGACCCGCGAGAAAGTCTCGGGCAGTCTCTACGCGCAGGTGACCGACAACCGGACGCGCATCGAGGTCAACACCGACGGTAAAACCGAAGAACAAATTGCGCAGGATATCGCCGCTCAATTGTCAGCGGCAGGCTTCATGTCGCCACAGGTCAAAGTCGAAACCGACGCCAACGGTCAGACCCAAATATCGATTTCGGGCGAAAATTCAACCGCGGACGCCAATGGACAGAGCGAGCAGACTATTGAATTGAATCTTAAGGGCGGCGGTGATATGTCGTTCGATATGCCCGCGATGGATGCCCCTCATACGATTGATATCGAGACCGCCGGCAAAACCAACGACCAAATCAAAGCTGAAGTTGAAGCCAAGCTGGCCGCCCAGGGCGTGACCGGGGCCAACGTGGAGATCATATCCCGACCCGACGGTAAAAAAGAAATCAGGATCACCCGCGAGGCGACCGAAGAACACTGATTCTCCTGAAAACCCAATAAAAAAGGCAGTCCGAAGACTGCCTTTTTTAATCATGCCAAGCCTAGGGACAGACCGGCGCCGGTCCGGCTGGTGTGTTGTACCTATATGCAATCAGGTATAATATGTCGAGCAGGTTGACGTCCCCATCGCCGTTGGCGTCACCCGAACCGAGGGGATTGGGCGCGGGCCCGGCCGGTGTATCGTACAAAAATGAAATCAGGGACAGTATGTCAAGCAGGTTAACGTCACCGTCACCATTGGCATCACCGCAAATATAATTGGTATTAAAGGCCGCTATCTTGTTCAATATGTCGACAAACGAGTCGCCGCCGGAGATTTGGTACATGTACGCCATCGAATAATGCGCCGTATCGCCGGCCACAAGAGTAGTCTGACCGAATGTAAGCAGCGCGGAATAATCGTTGGGAGTAAGTCCCTGCAAATTGGAATTATACGCCATTTGACTGTAGGCAATTCCATCGTCCCAGCCGCCGTTGTAAACGAGGGCGGGGTTACTGATGGAGCGTACGTTTTTGGCCGTACCATTCAGCCGGGCCATACCGGCGGCATAATTGCCGGCATTATCCTGAATGTATACCAGATTGTTGGCCGGATCGTTATGGCAGGTATTACTGCTGGAGCTAAGGATGTCAAAATCAGTATATGCGCCGGCAATTATGGTCAGGGGCGTATCACAGGGATTATATAGATCGAAATCAACGATGACAAAATCGCAGTTGTTCGGATCGGTGTCATCCCAGCGATAGGTCGCCTTGCCCTGTATACGACCGTCGAAGCTTACGAAGTCGAACGACTTGCTCCCCGGTTCGGTATCGACGGTATCGACAATAGCCAGTTTGTTGGTGCCGTATACACTTCGGTATACCGTAGTATCATTGCCGTCGAGCAGTCCGATCATGAGGGAGCCGTCGTAGACCGTATTGACGCCGCTCCGGTCGAAATTATATATCTCGGTGTTATTATAGCCGTTGAAATTCGTGCAGGATGTATTTACATCGACCGGTTTATAATCCGACGTCGTTTTGGCGACAGCAACCGTTATTGGCAACCTTATAGTAGTGGAGAAGGCGCCGGTTTCAAGCAGAAAATTGACGGTATCGACCGAGACGCCGAGATCACATTCGGTATAGCCCGACGTACTCAGCGCGACCTCGAATCCGATCGAATCACCGACCGGGACGGGGTCAGCTCCCGCAACCTGGGTGACCGAGAGACCCGGTGTAGAGGGCGAGCCGAAAGAATAAGTATAGCTGTCGCCCGGCCCGGAGTTGTGAATCCAGACCGTATCCGGCGTCGGCGTGCCGCCGATGAGAGTCGTTATTGTCACCGAAGTCGGGTCGGCATAAGTGGGGAGCAGGGCCACCAGTTTCAGTGCATTGTACATCGCGTTGACGTCACTGGCAGAATAAAGGTCGGCGGTCGCCTGTAAAGTCATGGCCGCCCAGAAATGAAAACCCGTGGTTGGTGTCAGATAGGTGGTCAAAGTGCGATACCAAATCTGCTCCACTTTGGAGCGCCCCAGGCCGAACATCTCGCTGGCGATATACGCTGCATGGTTCGAAATGCCGGAATTGGTGTGGACACCGCCGTTGTCGCTGTCAATTCCCAGCCAGTGGTATTGATCCATTGTATTGGGTTGCCCTTTTAGGCTGGGATTTTCCAGGCTGCGGATAAATGGGTTGGTCGTGTAAAGCGCAATGTCCTCGCCCATGGTCCAGTCATCGCGGTCAACCATAGCGGCCATCACGTCAGAGAAAGATTCGTTCAATGCCCCGGATTGAAACTCGTAGATCAGGCCGCCGGTACCGTTATATTCAGTAACGGCGTGAGTGAGTTCGTGCGCGACCACGTCGAGTGCTCCCGAAAAAGGCTTATACGCAACACCGTCGCCTTCACCGAAATTAAGAGCCTGCCCGTTCCAGTAAGCATTATTGTAGCCGGGGTCCGGCAGCATATTGACCGGGATATCGGATCCTGCGCCGTCGTAGCTGTCGCGGCCGAACGTACTTATATAATAGTTATAGGTTGAGTCGGTATAATAATGGCCGGAGACAAACTTTTTTTGGCTCGCATTGTCATTCCAGACTTTATCTCCGTTCGGATCGGTGGATATGACATGGGCGCCATAATAATCATAATAAGTGCTGATTGCACCGGTGTGGGTAACGTCGCGCAGTTGATATTGACCGCCGCTGTTGTAAATGTTCAGGGTATCCGTATTGCCAAGGACGTCGATCCCGGTCCCGATATCGGGGCCGTCGTTCTGGATGTCGTTGAACTTGTGAACGATATGCCCATCCTGAGCGTCGACAAATACCCGCCAGCGCACGCCGCCATCGGTGGGACTGGTTACGGTCACCAGATACGCCAGGCTGGGGTTACCGTCGCCGGGATAAATCAATAGCTTCGAATCGGTTTCGAGCGAGTCATTTGGGTGTATGGTTTTAATTTCATCTGATGCAATGGATGCGGCGTCTAATTCGCTCATGGATGGGATGGTGTTGATCGAAGGGGTTGCTATGGTCTGGCCGCCGACAAGATAAATGGTGTGATCATCCTTGAAATGAACGATTGTCTGGCATCCCCAAACTTCGAGATTGTTATATTCCTGCTGAAAACGAAGGTGGGTTTCGCCGATTTTATCCGTCCTTTGATAAAGCAGCTTCAATTCACGTGGAGGGTCGGCGATTTTAAAGGCGTCTTTTTTTGAAGCAATGAAATTCAGGGCCCGGGCCTGCAGGTCGGTACCGGTGACTTTGAAATTCCCCGATACGACCTCGGCCGTGCCGTAAACCTCGTGGGTTCTGATTACTTCCGGTTTTAGCTGATCCCTCGTGGAACCGGGTCGGGTGGCGAAAGCCGTCGTCGATGTCAGCATCAGGACGACAAGCCCGCCGGCAAGAATCTTTGATAGATTGATCTTCAATTTTTCCTCCTATGAAAAATAGACATATTTATTTCGCGGCTTTAACTGCAATTAACCGGGCGGGTAAAGGTAACTTATTCAAAATAGTAAACTTTTTTAACTACGCAACGCAAAATATGGATGCTAATAGTATATGTTATATCTAATAACAATCGGGACCGGGTTTTGGTTCGATAGAAAAATCGCACGCAAACAAATCGCCGGAATCAGCGGGCCCCCCCTTGATCGATTCGACCGCCGGGCCTTGTTTTATGCGGGTTAGGCAGACATTCAAGTCTTGACAAATCGACGAAAGTGCTTATTATTACTGTGGTTATATGTTGCGGGCGGAGGCGTCCGCAATACCGCTTTTATTACTACTACGGTTAAGTTTATGGCTAAACCGGAAGGCAAATTTAGACGGGAACTGATAAAAACGAGCGAAGAATTAAATAGCCGGCTGGTTTACGCCTTTTGATTTTAATATCAAATGACGCCTCCGGATCCTCACCGATTAGTTCTTCGTCAATGACAGCTTGGGCCTTGCCACGAACAAGTAACAAATTTCCGCCGAGCGGAATTCGCTTTAAACCGGGCCTGCCGACCGGGGGGACGTCGTGATACGCAGGCTGTCTTTATTATTTCTTCTGTTTTTTCTGTGTTCTATATCTCGCGCGGCCGTGCATCAAGTCGGACCATACATTGGCACCGATCGTGACAAATCCGGTGACCGTGCACTAATCCAGGATATGATCGACGCGGCGTCGCCGGGCGACACGGTGCTGGTTTATCAGGGAACATACCCGGAAAATATCACGATCGACAAAGCCTTAACTCTGGCTTCCGACCCGGCCAATACTATGCCAGTGGAAATAACCCCCGGCGCTGGGACTGGTATTGATATTTCGTCTTCCAATGTCACGGTGAAGGGCCTGACAATACACGGTGTTTCATCTGGCATTGTGGCTTTCCTGATAGAAGGTGAAATCGGGGCGCAGTTAGGTCTTCAGTTTATCCGAATAATTGACAATGTAATTTACGACGTTGAGAACGACTCGCTCGGATTCGGAATCCTGGTGGGAACGGCCTCGGAACGGTATAATCCGGATGATCCTCTCGGAAATTATGACCCGAGCCTGACGACTTTGATGGATTTTACTGGACTCAGGATAAGCGGAAATGAAATTTATAACACTTCCGGTGACGGGATCGCTTTGAGAGCGCTGACCCATGAGCTGCTGGAACTGCCGTTGATTTATGACAATAATATTCATGAATCTCAGAGAAGCGGCGTCTGGATCGACGCCGTTCAGTCCGTAAATTTGGTGGACAATGTAATTGTAAATAACCATCGAGGTTTGCTGCTCACCAATTTCAGCGACGGTTATTATGAAGGAACGGAAAACAACGGATATGACCCGAAGGATATTTCCGTCACGGGAAGCACCATAAGCGGCAACACAGAAGAAGGCGTGGCGTTGTACGATGGCTATCCCGAACTTCTTCATTTTACGGATAATGAAATTTCGAACAATGGTACAAATTTCCTGAACAATCTCGAAACGACAATCGTCGCCGAAGAAAATTATTGGGGGGTCCTTTTGTGCGACGATATCGCGGCGACTTTGAATGGAAACATAGACTATGATCCGTGGTGCGATCCGTACTTATCGGCCTGCGAATTGACCTGCGATCTGCAGGAGGCCTGGGTCGACGATGATTATTGTGATGTTTGCCATAACGACTTGCACTATTGGAAGTACAATGCTTTCGCGTCGTTACAGGAGGCCATCGACGCCGTAAGGCCGGGCGGAACGGTACATGTACTGGATGGAAATTTCGCCGAGCAGATTATTGTCGATAAAGACATAACCATCAGCGGTTCACCGGGCGCCACGATTCTCCCGCCGCCCGAAGGGCTGGGGGGATTTTCTTTCGACGAAGTGGACGATATTTTTCATCCGATAGTTTTGGCATACGGCGGGACAATTGACGGTTCGGGTCATATTTCGGGACAAGGGACAATCGATGCGACAATTACCGGATTAATAATCGACGGCAATGGAGCAGCGGATGAAGATAATTTGGCGGGGATTTTATTCCGCAACGGAGGAGCGTCATCTGAGGCCAGTGGAAATACTGTCGGGCAATTGCGTCCGTCAGACAATGCCCTGAAATCGTACGGCCTCGTGGTGATCGGGAACTCCGATGTATTTATGGGCGGGAATAATATTCAGGAATTTTCGACGGGAGGCATTTTAGTTGTCGGCGATGATGGAGCGCTTCCAGATCCACAGGCGACAATCACCAATAACACCATAACCGGCGACGGTCCGCTGGGCTCGGATATGCAGGCGCAATTCGGAGTCGCGGTTAATTTTGGGGCCGCCGCAACGATATCGGGAAACGATATATCGTCCATGCGTTATATTCCCAATACCGACACGGCCTGCGGTATTGATGTAAATTATGCCGGCAGCGGGGTAGTTATCAATAGTAATACCGTTTCAAACTGCGAAGCGGCAGCCAATTTTAATTTTCTGGTTAATGCTACGATCGGAAATAATAATAACTTCAGCGGAAATGACTTCTTGCTGGCAAAAAACTGCGCCGGGATAGTGTTTAATAAAAACAACTTTAACGCCAATGGTAGTGCACTGCATATAATTAATTCAACGAATGTCTCTGTGACCAATAGCTATTTCTCCGGTAATGATTATGCCATCCGCTGCGACGGATCATCGTCCACAATATATATTACCGGCAATACATTTTCCGGCAATGACGTCGCCGCCGTCGCCCTCAACGATATCTCCGGCATCGAACCCTCGGGGGTACATATAAATTTAAATTCGTTTATCGCTAACGATCAGGCCATAGCCAATAATGTTTTAATCGTGCTCGATGCCACTGGAAATTGGTGGGGAAACGTCGCTGGTCCGGGAGTATCGGGTAACGATGTGTCGTCGTTCGTGGACTATTCCCCCTGGTGGGGAGGCAATTATATAAGCAGCAGCCACAGCCAGCCCTGGATCTGGATTCTTGATTCATCGAGCGGTTCGAAAATTCAGGAAGGTGTGAATTTTGCCGCCGATGGAGATACCGTGCGTGTTCTTCCGGGTATATATCATTCCACCATAAATATCGAAAACAGAAATGATCTTGCTATAGTCTCCGTTAGCCGGGATAGCACCGTATATGCTCCGACATCCAGAATTGGCTGGGCAATAGGACCAGTCGGAGATACGATGAGTACGGCGATAAGGATCGTGGGATCTCGGGGAATAAGTTTTTCGGGAATGACCTTTGATTTTAACGGCGTGAAAGCCAACAATGCATCAGGTATTTTCTGCTGGAATTCGGGGGGATCGTGGCAGGACTGCCGATTGAAAGGGATGAACGTCCCTGACGTTTCCGGAGGTTACAACGAGATTACTGTTTACGCCGAAGCGACCGAGTCATCTTTCGACGCAGATAACCGCGCCGGGCTGGAATTTTCGAATAATGAATTTATCAACACGGGCCGCAATGCTATTCTGGCCGAGGGGTGGACGGATTTGTCGATAGAGGATAACTCCTTTATTAAGGATGAGCCGGATTTTGGGTTCGGAGTCGAACTGGGCTCCACTGCCACAGGGTCCTTGCTGCGGAATTCATTTGACGGATTTAATGTTGAGAACGCGACTAATCTGGAAGCTTCAACGGCAGTACGTATAAATAACACCGGGACATCCGGCTTGTCGGGAATATCCAAATCGGTGGCGGTCAGTGAAAACGACATTAAAAACAGCCAGTATGGCTTGGTCATAGGCAATGCCGAACCGGGCATGGCCGGTGATGTAGATATAGCAGCTGAAATCAGTGACAATTCAGTTTCAGGCTGCGATGTCGGTGGAGGGGAAATCGGTGGCGGGATTGTCATTGTCGACGAAGGCGCCGATGCAGGGTCATCGGTAACCGTAAACCTGTCCAATAATGAAATATCGGGCAATGGTCGGTATGGCACTTTGATTTGCACCAATGGCAATGGTCATATCGAGGCTTCGATTACGGGCAATTATTTTGTCGCGAACGACACCGGTCTGGCGGTTAAAAACTTTGGGGCATCAGGCGGAAGCGCATATAATATTGAGGTTTATCATAATCTGTTCGACAATAATCTGGACGCCGAAGATGACGCCGCCGGAGGATACTGGGACGACGGTGATTCCGAGGGAAACTGCTGGCAAAATTTCCAGGGTAATCCCGGCGATCAATATACTGTGGCCGGGTCGGCCGGGACGATCGACCGGTTCGCTAATGTCTATTGTGATAATCTCTGTGATTGTCATCCCGGAAATGCCGACGGCGACGTCCTGCAAGTCCTGAATTTGCTGGATATTT
>CAZMWI010000095.1:0-3086 GCA_964569945.1 uncultured Ignavibacteriaceae bacterium | reverse complement strand
GATGCCATTCCTTATACCACCTGCTCGGGTGACGCCAACTGCGATTGTGAGATAAATCTTCTTGACGTTCTCAGCCTTATTCAGAACATATATTATGAGGGAGATTCTCCCTGTTCCTGCGGGGAATGGCTGACAGGTTGCCACGCTCCATTGAGATAGAGATAAATGCCTCAATTGGTAAGTGACGGGCTATTTAAGTGCCGCTCCCAATACCACAAATATCGAGTCATGAATGGTTAATAAACCCCCAAAATACATGTCTTTTTGGGGAAATCGACACTTATTCTAGCCGCCTGGCCTCTTGATAAATCAACAAAACTGATTAAAATTAATGACTATACATAAAAGTATAGATTAAGTCTATGTTATATATATATTTACGTTAAAAATAACTTGACAAAAGAGGTCAACTTTGTTATTCATTTGACGAATCAAATAAGGGAAAAAGTTATAGACATTTAACAGGTAATGGGTTACATTTTCTTCGTAGGGATTACGGTCAGGGCTTCAGCGGCCAGGCCCGATAGAGTTGCAAGAAATAATACTAAATATAAGTGAGGATCCATATGATCTTTTGTAAAAGATCGTTAATTGGGTCGATGGTTCTAATTTTCATGTTGGCTTTGGGAGTGTGCTCGGCATTCGCTTCGACTACGTACACCAAACAGGAAATTGTCGAGAATTCTCAAACCTGTCTGATGTGCCACGACACCAAGGCGAAGTCTCTGGCCGATTCTCCGCATCGCATCCTGGAAGACGCCCACATGAAAAATTCATCCGACGTCGGCTGCATAAGCTGTCATGACGGATGGAAAGAGCATATTGATGACCCGTCGGCCGATAACATCTCCAGCGTAATGGAACTCGATATGACATCGCAGGCGGAGGTCTGCTCGCGCTGTCATGTCACGGCCCATCAATCGGCTATCGTGACCAAGGACGTCCACGGCTTAGCCGGACTGGAATGCACGTCCTGCCATAAGATCCACGACAACCCTAATCCCAAGCTGACGGCCGGGGACGGTGACAATTTCTGTGTCACCTGTCATACCGAGGTCAAGGCCAAGTTTATGCTGCGCTCGGCGCACCCTCTGAATTCCGGCAATATTAAATGTGTTAGCTGTCACCCGGTTTCGGGCATAGAAGGACCCGAAATGGTCAAAGGATTGAACTGGACCTGTCAGGGCTGCCACGGCGATAAGGCCGGTCCTTTCCCGTTCGAGCATCAAGTCGTGTATAGCCATCGCGTCGAAGGCGGAGGGTGTGTGGAGTGTCATCAACCGCACGGTTCGCCCAACGACATGCTTCTCAAGCAACCGGGCAACGGGCTTTGTTTGCAGTGCCATGCAATTCCGCCAAAACATCGGACTCAGCACAGCGGGCTGGGTACCAAACTGGCGTGCGTCGATTGCCACAGTGAAATTCATGGATCCTACGATAACAATAAATTCCTCGATCCCATGCTTGGGACCAAACTGTTCCCGAATTGTTACCAATCCGGGTGCCATATATTTAACCGGTAGGAAGGGAGGCGACTTTGATGAAATATATTTCGGTATTGACGGTCTGTGCCTTCCTGTTGCTCATTGCTCCGGCCCTTGTCGCCGGAACCGGATTCGGCACGGCCCGCATCGGATATGTTTTTCTTGATGAGACGGGCAACCAGTCGGTCAATCAGCCGACTTTCAACGACTACGAGGGATTGGCCCTGTCATTGAATAAGTTTCATTATACGTTCGATAATGGAATGCTGGCCCGAATGGATTTGAACCGGATTTCTCTCAATAATCGTAACCTGACCGGTTCAATCATGAAACCAGGACTGTTCGGGGTGGATATTTATAATAATCAGTACCGCCGCTTTTATGATTTCGACGGTAATTCGTTTACTCGTCGGGCCCAAACCGGAGTGCAGGCGTGGGTCATGCCGAACAAATACGTAACCGTTTCCGGCGGCGGAAACGGAATCGGACTTCGTGGTGAAATGGCTGATCTTTTCGATCCCGTGCTTCCGGCTGCACCATATAAGGTGGATTACGATCAGTTAGCCTATAATGGTGGGATCAGGTTCAACAAAGACGGCCGGATGTTTCAGGCGCGTTATGAGCACGTCGCTTTCACGGATAATTGCAATTCCGACCGGGATCAAACGCGCTTTTCCATAAAACTCGATGCCTATTTCCCGGTGCCGAACTACGAAGACAAGATTATTCTTTCGGGTGGGTTCCGTCGGTTCGAAACGGAATTCGACGTTAACAAGTTCGGCATCAGGTCCAATATGGCATGGGGAGCGGCGCGGGTTAATCTGCCGCATAATTTCTCGGTTAAGTACAGTTTCCTGTTTGACCGGACCGCGTCCGACAGTGATTTCGTCGCTACCGACAATATAATCAACGCCGGATATCTTACGTACACCAGGCCCGCTCAGGCCGGGCTTACGTTAGGTTATCAGTACGACATTAATGACGATTATCTCGATGAAGTGAAGGCCAATACGTTTTATTTCTCAGGCTGGTGGAAGCCGGTCACTCATCTTGAACTGCGCGGTGAACACGGCATGCGCTCCGAGGATGTCAAAAGCGGCAGTCGGTTGATTGGTAACCAGGATTTCAACCGCTTCAAATTCTCCGTCAAATATCGCGGTGACCAGGTGAAATTCGCCAAGGTAAGTTTCGAAGGAACTCGCCGGGAAAACGATCAGATCGGCAGCGACGTCGATTATAACCGGTTCGGCGTCGATTTCAGCGCTGACTTGAAGGGTTATGCCGACTTTAGCGGCGGTTACTCATATTCCAACGGTGAATACACCAACAGCGAAGAAATGTTCGAGTTCTGCGATCATACGATTTACGGCGACCTGATGGCACGGGAATATTATAATGTCACGGCCGGAATCGGTGCCACGTACTATCGGAGCAAACGCGATCTGGACGTCGAAAGTTTTACTCTGCGTTTCAGCGGCATTTATAAGATCGGTTCGGGGTACAATTTCGAGGCGATATATAACGTGAATAATTTCGATGACTTCCTGGTTCGTGACCGGTATTACACGGCCAATATAGTGGAAATAAATATTTCAAAAGATA
>CAZMWI010000094.1:0-12479 GCA_964569945.1 uncultured Ignavibacteriaceae bacterium | reverse complement strand
AATTCGCCTCTTACGATGGGTCAGTATTTATCGATCATCCCGTTTTTCATCGGCCTGTGGCTTTTGTATTTAGCTTATAAAAAGAGCCGTCAAACAATAAGTTAAAATTATGTCTGTCAATAACTCCGATGATTTCATCAAAGAGATGAATGCCTATTATGATTCTCGCGCTGAATGGCACGATGATTATATGAGTTATGAATCCAACGCCAAAATGGAAGAACAACTGGCGCCGATAATCTCTTTAATCGAAAATCACATCGTAGATAATGATATCCTCGAAATCGCGTGCGGAACCGGCAACTGGACCCAGGTTCTGACTCATCGGGCGAAATCAGTGATTGCCACCGATGTCAACCAATCCGTCATAGATATTGCGCTACACAAAGAATATAAACCTGTGACGCCTGAATTTATTATCTCCGATGCGTACACGTTGGACAATGTAGATTCAACTTTCGATGTGATCTTCGCCGCCGATTTTTTTTCGCATGTACCAATTCTTAAGGTCGAATCTTTTCTTCAAGCCGCTGCGAATAGACTAAGAAGGGGCGGTAGAATAATTATGCTGGATATGCTGCCGCATGAAGGTTTGGAGATTGATAAACATCAATATGACAAAGACGGCAATTTCTATTGCCTTCGAACGCTGCCAAATGGAGAACAATTTCGCGTGATCAAAAATTTCCCCGATAAAACGCGGCTTATGGATTATTTTGGATGTCTAAGAGGGAAATTAGAATATTTCGAAAATGATAATCTCAAGCGGTGGCTGGTGATTTTCGAATCAGATAAGAATTAGACTGGGATTCGGGACCGAAACGGTCTTGTTTGGGGACAATTACTTGCATTTCTTACTTGCTAAATTTTCAAATGCCTTTATCTTTGCGGCTTTGATTTATTGCCCGATAGCCGTATATTATCAAAACCCCGTTTTCGGATAAAACCATGTCCGATTGGGAATTGCTCACGGATGACACCGGGAAGATGTAATTTTAAATCTTCCCGATTCACTCCCGCAGGGAGGTTTGTATGCCGAAATTATCCGGTGCCCGGCAGGCCAAAATCGCCGCCCGGACTGTAAAAAATATGATTGTCGGACGACCGATAACCGTCTCGTTCGAGATTACCTACAACTGCAACGCCAACTGCAAACACTGCGACCTCGGTCATTATGTCAAAGAGCCACGTATGGAACCGGAAGCGTTCGCTAAATGGCTCGAAGATTTAAAACCAGTCGTGGCCCAAATTTCCGGCGGCGAGCCGCTTCTGCGCAAGGACCTGGTCGATATAGTCAAGGCTATGCGTGCCAAAGACCCGATACCGGTTTTTGTCATCACGACCAATGTGCAGCTTCTCAACGAAGAAAAATATCTAAGGCTGCGCGACGCCGGGATTGACCAGTGGTCGTTTTCGCTGGACTATCCCGATGAACGTCACAATGAATTCCGCAGTCTCAAAAACAATTTCGAGCATATCAGGGATTTGTGTCTGGCAGTCCGGAAGTACAACAATAACGACATTCTTTTGGCGTGCGTGGTGCAGAGCGATAATTTCCGCGACCTGCCAAAAATAGCGCAACTGGCCAAAGACTGGGGCGTCGGCTGCAATTTCAGTACGTATAATTCCCTCCGCACCAACGACACCGATTATTTGATTTCAAAACCGGAAGACCAGAAAGACCTCGAAAAAATCGTCGATCAGCTGGTGCAAATGCAGCGCGAGGGTTATCCGATCATGACGTCCGAATGGACCATGCGGCAGATGATCGAATTTTTCAAGACGTCGCGCCAGCCGGGCTGCAAGGCCGGGAGCCGGTTTATGATTGTCAATCCGTGGGCCAAACTGACACCGTGCGGGATGTTTCGCGATCAGTTCGATTCGCAGAAAGATCTTAACGAACAATTCGCACAACAAAACACATGTGAGTTGTGCTTCACGGCGATTCGGGCCAATTCCGAAAAATCGCCATACAGAATGCTTTCCGACGCATTGCGGGTGGTCCGCCAGAAATAGCGGCTTAGTCCAAACGCGATATAAGTCTATTGTTCAATTGATCTGATACGTTCGATGTACTTATCGACGTTGAATTTCCTTTTACATCCGGCGTAGTTCATATAGCGGATTTTGCCGAACACCGGTCGTTCCGACCAGGCGCGGTCGTGGACCCCGCCGATGGCCCAGGCAATCCCGGCATAGCCGTTGGCGTCGCGCCCATCGAGTTCGTACTTATCGTTAAGATATATGGCGACTTTCAAAGCCGCCTCGGGCGATTCGGCCCACTCCAGAATTTTCTTGGCCCAATACATGCGCATGAAACCGTGCATCTTTCCGGTCAGGACCATCTTCATCTGGGCCGCGTTCCAGAGGTCGTCGTGCGTGCGGCCCTGCTCTAATTCGGCGCGGGTGTATACATACTCTCTTTTATCTTTTCGGTGACCGTCGAGCGTCTTTTTCGCCCAGTCGTGAAAACCGTCGAAGGAATCGTATGCCGGTTCGTACAGGCAGAAATTGTCGGCCAGCTCACGTCGGACTATGAGTTCTTCAAGAAATGCCTCGGAAGATTTCTTGTACCCGCTCAATTTGTCAACTTCGAGCGCGATCCGCTGCGCCGAAATCTGACCGAAATGCAGGTATGGCGACAGCCCGGATTGGCCGCCAAGAGTAGGGTCGTTGCGATTGGTGTCATAATCTTTCAGGCGATTTTGCAGGAAGTCCCTTAATGCTTTCATTGCCCCAGCCATACCCGGTTTAAAACCTGACACCGGCCCGACCGACATATTGACTTTGAGCGATTTGACAAGTCCGGGCCAGTTTGTTTTGGGCTTTGTGCCCGGCCACGGAATTTTGCTGGCGTGTAATTTCGGGAATTCGGTCAGGAATTGATCGAGATGTCGCCTTATTCTCGGACGTATAGTATACGCCGCGAATTCTTTCTTGTCCGAAGCGATTCTGGCCGGGACAATATTGTGGGCATCGACTTCATAAATGCAAACATTCAATTTGCGGGTCAGCTTTTGGTCCCATGCCTGCTTGATCTTTAACGGCGAGAAGTCGGTAACCAAATGTGCCACACGATGCTTTTTTATGAAATCCGGCAGAACATCCGGAGCGGCTCCGGTCAAAAGGAAAAACGGGATTTTCAGTCTGTCGAGCCTGCTTTCAAGCTCTTTGAGACCTTCGATCATGAAATGATACTGCCGCCACGACGCCTCCAGAAATTTCGGTACCAGACAAAAGGCGACGGCCAGAGGTGACTTGTATTTTTCAGTCAGCTCCTGCGCGTAAAGCAAGGCCCAGTTGTCACTGAGGCGCTGGTCGCGGCTCATCCAGTATAGAACCGGGCCGGGCTGTTCCGGCCCCGGCTTAATCGACTTTACTCGTCTCTGATCGACGGCAGCCATTTCGTCCTTTATTCTATCATAAAACTAATATTGACAGTGCAGACGATTTCTTTATCGACCGATGTCACATCGCTGATACCGTAATCGGATACTTCCTGTGAGTGCAGAGGCCTGATCTGGAAAACTCCTACCCGCGCCGAGGTTGGCGCCCCGACTTTTTTGCCATTAGTCTCGGCCAATTGCTTGGCGCGCAATACTGCATTTTCGGTGGCGGCCTTGATCATCTCGATTTTAAGAGTATCCAGCCCGGTAAACAGGTAGCGGGGATTATACGAGTTTATCTCGACCCCTTTTTCAAGCAGGGACGAGGCCTCGCGGGCGAGCTGCGTGACTCTGGGCACGTCGTTTAGTTCCATCCTGATTCGCTGCGTCAATGTCACGCCGGTTTCGTTGCGGTCGCGATCATAATTTTTGCGGACATTGACGCCGAAAAGCTCATAGCTGCCGTCTTTGAATCCCCGTTTGGTCATGAAGGCTTTCACGTTTTCAACGTCGGATTTGATTTTGGCGTAGCCCGCTTCGACGTTCGGCGAGGTCGCCGAGATTTCAGCCTCCCAAATCGCAAGATTTGATTCAATCGGTTTGCTCGCCGCACCCGTGACGGATATGGTATTGCCGTAGGCCTTAACCTTTAATAAAGTAGCTCGTCCGATAAAGGTGCAGATTATCAAGGCCACGCCGATTATGATGCCGAATAATATCAGGTTATTCTTGGTGCTCACTGAAGATTGAGAATTATTATCCATAACTATACTCCGAACGTTAAAATATTCAATCGTTTATCAATTTACAGGCCGGCAGTTTTTATACAACTATAATCAGATCGGGAACGCGAAAACATTTCGAATCTGCATAAATCCAATGTGTTATAGGGCTTTAAGGCCGGTTAAAATCTGCGCTCATGGACAATTAACTTGACACAAAGCGTATTGTCGGTTAGAATAATTGAGAAAAGTTTCACTTACTGCCGGTTGGACAAGAGGGAACGGAAACTTTGAATGTCAATCATCGCCGTGAATGCTTGCATCGCGGCGGATTGAAGACTTGGCACAATTAATTACTGCAAGGTACACACCATCTGCAATAACTGCTAAAGGGATTTTAAAAAGGAAGAGCGGAATCGGGAGGAAGCTTGATCCGTATTCCGCACAAGGCATCTGAGGGATCGCTGCGGCTGGACATCTGATCCTCACGTGCATCATCAGGTAGGGAAGGAAGTACAATGCAGAGATTAATTTTGGTGCTGAGTCTTGTGCTTCTGGGAGGACTTTCATACGGGGCCAATCACACCATAACGAGTCTGCCGTATACGGCCTCGATCAATAACGACACTCTTACTTTAGCCGGAACAAAGCTTACGTCGGCCACGGACGGCTTGATCATTCACGCCCACGACGTCGTTGTCAATCTCGGCAATGATACGCTGGCGTTCGGCGCGGCGGGGGGTGACGGCAACCGGGGGATCGAACTCGGGTATGGTTCCTATAATGTAAGGATTATAGGCGGCACCGTTCTTCATTCCGGATTTTCCGGCAGCGACAACATCTGTTTATTCATGGAATCGACTCATGATATTCAGATTATCGGAACCGATATGGAAATCGGTGGCATCGACGGCCACTGCATCACGACTCCGTCGATTGGCCCGCCGGGTCAGTACAATATCGACATCATCGGCGGGGACTATACCAGCCATGTCAGCAGTTTCACAAGCCGGTGTTATTACGACGGGTCGGTTATCAAACTTACCAACGCGACCTATAAGGGGTATGGGTCATATCACTACAATCTCCAGAATTTGAACGTACACGGCGGCCCGGCTCAGTCGATAGTCGTCTACGGCCGCACCGGGGGAAATGCTGCGCTGACTCATATTTCCGGCTGCACCCTGTCGGCCGATTCAAGGAATAACATGTATCCCTGTCAGCCCGGCGGCTGCGAGACCTGCCGGTCGAACGCTAATCCGTACCAGTTGTTGCTGTGCATCCTCGCGCCGGGAAGCAAAATCTACAACAATCACCTTTCCAGCGGGACCCAGTACGCCGGATGCCGTGGAATTCTGTTGGAAAATTGCCTCGGGGAGCCGAACAATCCGATTGAGGTCTATAAGAATTATATCGACGTCCACGAAGGCCCCAACGGAGAGGATGCCCACGGGTCGCTGCAGGCGTTTCGTATTCGTTCCATTGACGGCGGCACCCACGGATATATCAATATTCACGACAATACGATTATGGGCACGGTCGATACCAATCCGGGTACACCGTCCATCGGGACGGAGATGCGTCTGTTCTATCATTCGGTTCAGCCGGGCGACGCCGGGTATGTTATCGTCGACAGGAATAAGTTCATCGCGAAAAGCCTCGACAATGCCACCGACTGTAAGGCATTTGTGGTCGAAAGAATGCCGGAAGCGTCTTCGGTGCCCGGCAATGAATATCGGTATAACCGCATAGAAAGCAGCGGCACGATTGTCAAGCTGGGCGATTTCAACCTGGCCAGCAATGACGTCATTTTAAAGAATGACACGCTCGCCTTTCGTGATCCGACCACGACCCAGAAAGCTACGTGGCGTATCGGGCGCTATGACGGCGAGTCGTTGGACAATGCCGCCATTGATTGTGCTTTTGAAAATGGCGCCAGCGACACCAATATCGTCTGGACCGCCTGTCAAAACGGTAACAACCAATTCTCTCTGGAAAAGACGATCCGGGTGATGGTCACCGGCAACAACGGCCTGCCGGTTCCCAATGCCAGTGTGACAATTACCAACCATTATGGAAAGGTTGTCGGCTCCGGGTTTACCGGCCGCAGCGGGGAATATAGCAATGCCGTGAAATACTGGTATGAAGCCGAAGACACGCCGGACTCGACCGCTTTCAATGATTTCCACGTGGCGGTAAACAAGAACGGGGATAATACTTCAGGGTACGTGGAGTTGAATTCCCAGGCTCAGGTGTTCGGATATACTCTGGCAAACACGCCGGGAGAAGAGTGCACCGACTGCGACTATATATGCGGTGATTTTAATTCCGATGGTATCTCCAACCTTGTCGATCTGCTTTATTTGATACAACACATATATAACGGAGGCCCGGCCCCGTTCGATTTTAATGCCATGGACGTTACCAGTGATGGCGTTCTGGACCTTCTGGATATACTGAGATTCGTTGACTTCCACTATGGAGGCGGACCTCCTCTGGTATGTCCCTAAGAATTTCCGCGATTTCTCGAGATTGCAGGTTGGGTATTACATCACGCACCGCATCGAGCCCCCTCGCCCGCCTGCATTCGAAGGACGGCTTTGGCCGTCCTTTTTTAATAATTTTTAAAGAATCGACATGTGCTTTTCGAAAGTCACGGCTCCCAGGACGGAATCGACAAAAAAATAACTTTCCGGGTGGAACGGTGCATAGAACAGCTCAATGACTTCAGGAGCAAAATGCTCGGTTTCGGCGACGAGGCTTTTCTTGCGCATTGTTTCTTCGCGGTCGATAACCACTTCGGCGAAAGTCAACGCTTCATCGAGGCCGATAGTCACCGGGTGGAAATTATCGTCCTGTATCTCGATCGGTTCAGGATTCAGTTTGGGAAATGCCGCCGACATGCGTTTGGAAAGTCTGAACACCGCCTCAAAATTCGGCGCCCGAAAGCCGGGTATAACCAACCGGTCGGAATTGTAAATTCCTCCAAACAGCCTTTGCAGACGGCTGCTGTCGGCCGTTTTGATTTTAATAGCCCAGAACGGGAAATATTTGTCGTTGGAATTTAATTTGGGCGGAATTACGCCTCTGATGTTTTTGTCGATCAAGGGGCTGTTATCGAGGAAAGTCAGTTCGTGGCAGTTGTGGCAGACATATACATAGGACTGCCGACCGGGCAGGTCCACACCGCAGTTTCCGCAGCGGTGCAAATCGACGGTTAATTTCCCGAAATTCAAGAGCGGTCCCTCGCCCAGATCGTGTTCAGAAAACGGATCGACATTTTCTTTCCGGGTTTCGATACGACCAGTTACACCGTCGACGACAAATGCTTGATACGACCCTGAACTCGAACATTGCACCCGACAATAGGGAAAATAGATGACCGAACCGCGCGGGTAAAATAGCCGCGTCTGGTTCTTTCCGAAATCGGCCGTGTTCATGTTATCCCACGAATCCAGACCTTTGGCGATTGATTCGCGTACTTTTTTCCAGGGATTCATGACGGGGGCGCAGTCGAAGCCGTCTTCGATATTTACATTGGAATACGGCACCAGTCGCAAATAGTCGGCCCGTATCCCCAGCGATACCGGGACGTCGTCGAGTTCGACGCCCGCCCGGTAGGTGTTGCTGAAAGGCGTCAATGAAATATTGGTTATTTTATCCTGGCGGGTATTCGATTCCATATTCGCGCGATAGCCGCCGAAACCTGAGGGGTCATAGCTGGTCGGTTCACCGATAGTTCTTTCTATGATTTCGTTGCGGAGTTTGAGAAGAATACCGTCGATTTTCCAGAAAGGATAATAGAACCAGGAATAACTTATATCCGAGCCGGTTAGCGGGAGATCGTTCTCTTTTAAATATCGGTCGACTCCAAACCGGATTTCGCGCTCATTCTTCCGGCTTTTAACCAGATACGCGGGAGGAACCTCGGGCATTTTGACCCGCAGCGCCGAGCCGCAATGATTGCAGGTCAGGATAAAGAAGTCCTGTTCCAATTCCAGCGATCCCCCGCATCCGGGGCAGGTTACGCCAATGAAAAAGCCGGATTTGGCCGTCTTGCGGGCGGCTTGTTCACGAACTCGCATATATAAGGCCGACTATTTTTCGCTTTCCCGGTCGATTTTCTGCCCGCATTCGCCGCAGAATTTCGAACCCGGAATAATCTCCGCCGAACAGTGCGGACAATAGGCTTTGGAGTCGAGCTTATGGCCGCAATACAGGCAGTAGTTGGCTTCGGTCGGAAGCTCCGCATTGCAGGCGGGGCATTTGTTCATGACGACCATGTTATACCCGCAACGATAACAATAGCGCGACTGTTCGGGAGTGTCGGCGTGGCACTTGGGGCAGGTTACGGTCGCGACCGGTTCGCGGCGAAGATCGGTCTGTTCCGGTTTGAAGACATTATTCATGACACCGGGAAGCATCAGGCCGACTCCGGCCGCCATGCCCATCCCGGCGCCCGTTCCGGCCGGTCCGCCCGGAGTGCCGAGACCTTTGGCGATTTCGAACTTGAGGAATTTATCCAGGTCGCCCACCGCTTCCAGCCCGGAGCGTTGGTCGATCATTTTGGAAACTTCCTCGGGAGGTGTTATCGAAGAGATATAGAAATCTATCAATTCCAAACCGTATTTTTCGAATTCACCGTGGACGGTGCTTTTGAACTTATCGGCCAATTCGGTATATATCGAGGGCAGATCCAGAATCGTGTCTAATTTTTCGCCGAGCATATCGTTAAGGCGCGCAATGATGACGTCGCGCAGGTAGCTTTGGATGTCGGCGGTGGTGTAGCGGGATTGACGACCGACAATCGAGTTTAAGAAGAGAATGGGATTGTCGATACGCATCGTGAAAGCGCCGTGGCCGCGCAGGCGAATCAGGCCGAGTTTGCTGTCTTTGAAAGTCACCGGATGGGTCGTGCCCCATTTCAGGTCGGTGAAAGTCTTAAGGTTGCAGAAATAGACTTCGGCCCGGAAGGGCGAATTAAAGCCGAAGGGGAAAGCCAGCAGACGAGTCAGGATGGGAACGTTCATGGAAGTCAGGGTGTGGCGGCCGGTCGTGAAAGTGTCAGCGGCATGGCCGTCTTTGAAAAATATAGCGGTCTGGCTGTCGCGGACGATCAGCTGAGCACCGAGCTTAAAATCGGCCGACCCTTCCTGAGGGATACGATGAATCATTTCTTCCCCGGACGGATCAATCCATTCGATTACTTCAATAAGCAGGGACATGTAATTTTCCTCATATTTTCGATATTTGATATTTATATTATTAATCGACAAATGTCCGAAATGGCTTAGCTGTTGATATTTGAGTGAATTATTAAGGCGTATTTCATCTCTTTTCTAAGCTCTTGTCAAATAATTGCTTGACCGTAAACGGCAAGCCCTATATATTAATATCAGTAGTAGGGACAACTGGACAATAGGGCGCTAACCTCTCTACTTTTTCATACCGCTTTTACCTTTTCGGCCCTGAAGGGGATTTTGGATGCTGTCAAATTTGACCGCCTTGTTGGCGGGAAATTTGAAAAATTTACCTGGGGATGCCCGGATTTCTATGTCTTTTAAAGCCATTGGCACAAAATGCCATCTGTTTGTGAGTATTTTTGATAAATTTGCAAATATCGCATTAATGAAATGGTGCGATTTCCCGATTTTAAGAAACAGAGGATGTATAACTCGCGTAAATCAAAGGAGGGATGGATATAAGACCGCACTTGCCTAAGTGACTGTCATACCGCCGGAGATTTTCGGCTCTATGAGTCAATACCTCTAACCTGTTGAGAAAAAAGAAGCTAAACTAAATAACAACATGGAGTAAACCATGAGGAACTTTAAGAAAGCGGCATTGATTGTGTTCTTGGGCGTCTTTGCTTTTGGCTTGTTCGCTGTTTCGTCTGACCTGCAGGCAGAACAGATTAAAGGCCAGAAAATAAATGCTCCCAAAATCGTAATCAACGCCACCAGCCAGGAAATTACCGCCACGCCTACTTTAGAACAACCTGAGCGCGCTTATGTTAGAGGCCCGCAGGGAGGTGGGGAGACTTTTGCCACCGCCACCGTTATTCCTTCATTACCTTATACAGATAACGGTTCCACAACCGGGATGAACGATGATTATGATCCGACTCTTTCCGGTTATTGTCCGACTGCAACCGGCGCTCCCGATGCGGTTTATTCTTATACCCCCGCGGCCGGCGAACTGGTTACAGTCACCACTTGTGGTTCCGCCTATTGGACAAGGCTTTTAATTTATGAAAACGACGAATCGACCTTATTGGCTTGCAATCAATATTATGAAGCCTGTGCCGATCCGATGCACGCCGGCGTAGCAGATATTTCAATGTCGCCTCCGAATACGTATTACATCGTCGTCGATGGTTTTTCCGGAACGCCGGGACCTTATGGCGATTATGATATTGAAGTCACTGCAAAAGCGCCCGTCGATACATTAAGAATACATCCGGCAATAGCTGACGATGGTTCGGGCAATGTAATGGTGACTTATGACTATTTCGAATATGATTCGTCATTGGCTATCCTTGGTTCGGTAGATGACGCCGGTAGTTTTGCGAATGCCGGGTCATTTGATTTGTCGGCCGTCGGGGCATATTTGGAGTATTCTTCAATGAGCTACTGGGGCCAGGGCACTGCGTTTTACGGTGCCGTTAAGCGTAAGGGCGAATTGCGAGACGGCTCCATTAACGTCCTGGAATGCACAGACATTAACGATCCGGGAACATGGGGTTTGGTGTATTGGGATTATAATGACCCCAATTTCTTAATTTCGGATGTGACAAGCATTGAAATGGCGACCAATGACAGCCTGGGACCTGATTGGAATTTCGGATACGTAAACTTCTGCGCTTCCCTGATGTACCAGGGAACGCCTTATGACAGCATTGATTTCCTGTTATATCCTACATCTGAAACAGGCGGCAGCGCCAGTGCTTACGGCATTTCCGGATGCGAAAACGCGGCGGCAACTATAGACCCTACGTCGATTATTGCCTATTCATGCTACGATAATCTGGATGCCGGGAATTGGCAGCTACTCGTCCGCCAAACAAAAATAGATGACTGGGACGACGTCCTCGGGTTCGAGGCCTTCTATAGTTTTACACCCGATGCAGGTTCAAATGTCAAGTTCCCAAGTGCCGATGCTTACGACAGTACTTTGCTCGTTGCGGTCGAGTACTGGGAAGATGCGACACCGACCAACCATGATATCGTCTGCTATTATTCAAACACATTCAGTATAGTTGACGGTTTGAACAGCGTTGTCGTATCCGACGATGCTGCCGACGAAAGATTCCCACGGGTCAAGTACGTTACCACCAATACATTTGTAATCGTGTATTACAAAGGCGATTCTCTGTATTATCAAGTTACGGAAGACAGGGGAGCCACCTGGGGTACCCCAACGCTGGCCAGCGTGCCCGATGATCATTGCGTGGTTGAAAACCGTGGTTTTGACCTGGGTGAATCGGACGGCGCCAATGTGAAATTGATTTATACGTATGATCTTCCCGGTGCCAAGGATTATGCCGGTTCGACCTATTTGCGAATTACAGAATTAAACGTCGTTGCGATTCAGGACGCGGACGGCGACGGTTTTGCCGATGATGTCGATAACTGTCCGGCTGTTTATAATCCCGATCAGACCAACAGCGATGGTGACACTTACGGTGACGTCTGCGACAACTGCCCGTTCGTAACTAACCAGGATCAACTCGACACCGATGATGACGGGGTCGGCGACGCCTGCGATAACTGCGTCAATATGTCCAACCCGACTCAGGATGATGCCGATGCCGACGGTGTCGGTGACGTCTGTGACAACTGCGAAAACGTCTATAATCCGGGTCAGGAAGACGCCAACAGCAACGGCGTCGGTGATGCCTGCGACTGGGTTTGCGGCGATGTCGACGGTGATGGAGCTGTCAACCTGATCGATATCCTCTATCTGATATCATACAAGTACGATACTCCTCCGGGAGACCCGCCGGTTGTGATGGAAGCCGGTGATGTCAATAGCGACCATGCCATCAACCTGCTGGATATTTTGATTCTGATTTCTTATAAATACGATTCTCCTCCGGGCGATGATCCTGTTTGCCCGTCTACGTTTTAATCGGAAACTGACGATTACAGGGCTCCGCAGATTGCGGGGCCCTTTTTTTATATTCATAAAAAGATACTGTACAAAATCATATATCTTATTGTTATTTCAAAAGTTATGTTGACAAAAATAAAAATTCAGGTATTATATTCATAAGAAGTATGCTGACATTGCAATGATTCTGCCCCGGGTGAACAAATGATCACATTTTTCTCGTATTTTGTTGTTTTTCTGTGTCTATTTGTTTCATTTA
>CAZMWI010000093.1:0-12490 GCA_964569945.1 uncultured Ignavibacteriaceae bacterium | reverse complement strand
GGATAACATCAAGAAAATTGACAATTCATCTTCTGAAGATTCTCACAAATTCCGCATCGGCCTCATTGCACTAAGAGATATAAACGTCAACGGCTCGCTCGATATCATGGGCAAGACAGTGGAGAAGTCATTTAAGCTGGACAATTTCCAGCTCCGCGACGTCGGCAGTGAAAGCGGTGCAAAAATCGGTGAAGTGACGGCCACAATGATCAAAGCTCTCATTTCCCGAGCGCTGGTTAAGGGGAAAGACCTGCTTCCCGGCGGATTCGGAAACGACATCACCAACTTAAAAGAACAGGGCGTCGATCAGGTGAAAAAAGAAGCAACGAAAGAACTGGAAGATATTGGCAAGTCACTTATTGGCGGCAAGAAATAAACTGTTTCCCGAATACAAACAAAAGAAACGGCGGGCCTTTTTAGGCTCGCCGTTTCAGGTTTCTAAAAACCGACCTCTATAATGCTCTATCTAATTCCGGCAATTCAACTACATCCCACCATCAGGAAGCATCGCCAACCGGGGTAATCGTAACCTTGATCACCTGATCGGTCGGCGGATAGGTGTACTGATCATGTACCGGAAGGACGCGCTTGTGTTCCGACGCACCCGTATTGGGTCCGGACTGACGAGGCGCCTGATCGGGACCGACACCCGGTTCCTGATTGACTTCGGTGCCCGCATCCCAGAGTCTGATAAAGCGGGTGACGTCGCCGCTTATCGGATGATGACTCCAGCCGCGGAAAAGCGGAATGCCCACCACGCCGGGAGAGTAGAACAGGTCGTTGGACTGTCCGAACATCGACGTAAACGACAGGCGATCACCGGGCCTGGCGGTAACCATGAATTCATACGCCTTGCCGGGAGTGGCCGGTCCGGGAGTGGCATCGCCGACCGGAACACTGAAAACGCCGGATGACATTACGCGGGGATTGCCGGCCATGCTGGCCGCCAGCATCGACGGGTCGCCATCTTCAGCCTGCTGTTCGAGGCCCAGGCCCTGATCGTACTGCCCGATCCTGAAAAGCGGGTTGAACAAGCGCGTTATGGTCCAGACGCCGGGAGAGTGCGGGGCCGGAGCGGTCCCGCCGGTCGACAGGTGCAAAGTCATGGCGGTCGAGACGTTTTCGATCCTGACCATAAACGTCACCGGCTGGCCGTAACCGTAATGGTCACCGTAGCCGCGGCCGAAATTATCGACACCGACGTCTTCGGACATATTGTCCGCCTGCGCGCTGTCGGTCAGCAGCGTATTGTCGCCCAGCTGCGCCGTACTCGACGGATCGCTCATGGAGTCCGTCGGGTTCTGCGTGGAACAGCCCACGCTCAGGACGGAAATCACGGATAAGAGAGCGAACATTTTCTTAAACATTTTCACCTCGCTTATAAGGTTTGTTGGTTGTGCATTCGTTCTGTTTCATACCCGACCTATTTTTAAGGGCGGGAAGTCAGACCCGAATTTGCATTTTGTTCTTGCCCTCTACAACAATCCGGTTATCACGAAACTATCACGAAACCTTCAACAATTTCTCAAATGTCAAAAAGTCGAATACAAAATGAAATGATTAAGCGAGAATTAAGAAAATCAGGCGCGGGCGAGGTCGAAATAAAATGTCGTGCCTTTGTTAAGCTCCGACGCGACATGAATATCGCTGTCGTGCAATTCAATAATCCGTTTGGTAATGGCCAATCCCAGACCGGTGCCAGGACTTTCCTGAGAGGCTCGTTTTTTACCCCTATAATATGGAAGGAAAATATTGGGGACGTCTTCATCCGAGATTCCCGGACCGGAATCGGTTACTTTAACCGTTACATGATGTTCGCTCGGAATCAGCTCCACCGAAACCCGGGCCTTCGGCGGTGCATAGCGGATGGCATTATCAAGAAGGTTTGAAAGCGCCCGCTCGATCATGCCGATATCCGCGGTCACCAGCGGCATACCCGGTTCGTACCGGCAGCCGACTTCAACCTCTTTGGCCTCGGCCGATGATTTGAATTTCAGAATTACATCCTGAACCAGTTCCGCTATCGAAAACGGTTCCCGCGCCGGTTTGGCATGAATTGCGTTAAGTTTCGAAAGCTCGAACAACTCCGACACCAGTTGATTCAGATAGCGGGCGTTTTTGAGACTTATCTTGACATAGCGGTCAAGTTCCTCCGATGAAAATTGATCCTTTTTCATCAGAATCGTCTCCAAATACCCCTGTATCGAAGTCAGCGGCGTACGAAGGTCGTGCGAGACGTTGGCAACAAGCTCGCGCCTTAGATCGTCAGAGCGTTTCAGATCGTGAATGTTTTGCACGATGGTATCGGCCATCTGATTGAAAGCCAGGGACAGCTGCCCAAAATCGTCCTTGGACCGATCTTCAAGGCGCGTGCCGTAATCACCGTTTTTAAATCCGGTGACGACACCGGTCACCCGGCGCAACCTCCTGGTCATAAAGAAGAACAGGATCAATCCCAGCACGGCAGTAAAGACCAAAGCTATAACCAAACCCTTGGCTATGGTCGATGTCAAGAACTGCTCTTTGATCGCCGCCGACGCCTGATCGTACTGCTCACCCCCAAGAATAACATACACAAAACCTTTTGCATTATCGGTGAGCCTAATCGGTGCGGCAGAGAACGGTTTTTGACGGTCAAAATTGCGGGGGTCATCGCCTTCGACCGATACAACCTTGTTGCCCTTGATAAATTCGTCAATCGGTCCCAAAGCAACTTTTTCCCGTTTGACTTTTTTAACCGGGTCGGCAAAAAAGGCCAGGACGTTGCCGGTCGAATCGAGCAAATATATTTCAATATGCGGATTTATAACCATCAGATGATGCAGCAGGTGTCCCATATCCGACGCGTGTATGCTGTCCTGCACCAGTGGCTCCATTTCAAGAGCGATCGACTTGGCCAAATTGGCATTCATACGCTGGTCGGCCTGCCTGACGAAAGCAATCGAGGATCTCACGGATATAGCAATGTATATGGCCCCCATAAGCAGCAACAGGACCAAAAACAGGGCCGATAGTCTGGCATAGAAACTCGAAAACAGCTTTTTCATTATTCCAACTCTTCAGGTTCGGCAAAACGGTATCCGAATCCCCAAACCGTTTTGATATATTTCGGGTTGGCCGGATCGTTTTCGATTTTGGACCGAAGCCGGTTGATGTGCGAATTGACGGTATGCTCGTAGCCGTCGTACTGATAGCCCCATACCAAATTCAGCAGGTTCTCGCGGCTATATGCCCGCCCGGGATTTGAAGAAAATAGATTTAAAAGATCAAATTCCTTAACCGTAAGTTCGACCGGGTTATCACCCAGCGATATTTTTCGTTTTTGCATATCTATTACAAGATCACCGATTCGCCTGAGCCCGTTATCTTCTTTTTTATCCGATAGCTGCGCGATCGACTCCACTCTTCTAAATATCGCCTTAACCCTCGCGAGCAGCTCTCGTATACTGAATGGTTTGGTAAGATAGTCATCGGCACCGAGTTCCAGACCAAGAACCCGGTCCATCTCTTCGGCCCGTGATGTCAACATGAGAATCGGCACATACGGATTTTCAGCGCGAAGTTTCCGGCAGATCTCGAAACCGTCGAGTTCGGGGAGCATCAGGTCAAGAACGACCAGATCGAATTTCTCCTCAAGTGCCGTCTCGAGGCCCCGCGCACCGTTGTCGCAATGCACTGTGGCGAAATTTAAATCGTTCAAATGAAGGCTGACAAGCTCCGCCAGCTCCTTGTCATCCTCGATTATCAGGATACGCCGCGACGGCTTATCGCAATTATTGGTCATAGTCGACTTACCATATAAGAGTATTCTGTCGAAAATCTGCCGGACCGAATTTCCATCCAAATAGTTCTCCGGCACTCTAATAAAACTAGAACATCCAATTACGGCTATAGTTCCGGGACGAATAGGGGAGCCAAATTCGGCCTATAAAAAATATTTTGCCCTCGATCAGCGTTTCTTGTATAATGCTTTGCATGAAAAATATTTGTATGCCAAATAATACGACAACAAAGGGGGACGGATGAAAGCCAGGCCCCGCCACGAGGATATAAGTGAGGTTGTCAACTCAATCCGGCTTTTGCAGGGAATCAGCCGAAAACAATCGAGCGAGTTTATCCGAAAATACCGCATTACCGGTCCTCAATTCGGCGCCCTGCGCATCATATCGCTGACCCCCGGCATATCGATGCGCCAACTCAGCGAGAAACTATACCTGCACGTAAGCACCGTCTCGGGCATCGCTGACCGGCTGGAAAAAAGGGGATATATCCTTCGCGAGCGAAGCATCGAAGACCGCCGAAAAGTGCAGCTGTATATCACCGCCGATGGCAAAAAAGTCGTAAAAAACACACCGCTGGCCGGGATGGGGCTTCTTTTTCACACCATCAATAAGCTTCCCGCAAAAGAACTGAAAGATATTTTGAAAGGCCTCAGGCTGATTCTCGGCATAATGAAATTAAAAAACGAAAGAAATATTGATATTAGATAAAATTTCAAACGAAAGACCATAGATAAAATGACAGATCAAAATACCAATGAAGAAAAAAAAACTACAAAGACTAACGGAAAACATCGCGGCAGGAAAATTCTGATTCCACTTCTGATTTTGCTGATAATCGCCGCCGGAGTATTCGGTTATTGGTATGAATTTCTCCGGGGCTACGTCTCCACCGACGACGCCGTCATCGACAGCGATGCAATAACCATAAGCTCCAAAATCCTCGGACGAATCGTGGCTCTTAATGCGGACGAGGGCGACTCTGTGATGGCTGGGGAACTGCTGGTGCAAATCGACGATTCCGATTTACATGCCCAGCAGGCTCAGGCCGAGGCGGCTCTGGATTTAGTACAGCAAAACGTCCGCGTCTCAAAAATCGCTCTCGCTCAGGCCAGGGATGATTTCTTCCGTGATTCCGTGCAGTACGAAAACAACGTCATCACCCGCCAGCAATATGATCACACCAAAAGAGCACTCGAGATGGCGCAGGCCCAACAGGCGGTTGCGCTCAGTAAAGTTGCCGAGTCGCAGGCGCAGCTGGCTGTAATCAGGACAAAACTCAACAACACGAAAATATATGCGACCTCGTCGGGTATTATAGCCCGCAAATGGGTTGTTGCCGGCGATATTGTCCAGCCGGGCCAGCCGATTTTTACCCTCTTTGACCTGAATGACGTCTGGGTGACGGCATATTTCGAAGAAACCAAGCTGGCTTCGATACACAGGGGGAATGAAGTCGAAATCTCGGTCGATGCCTTTCACGACCGCGAATTTTCCGGCTCGGTTGACCTGATCGGGGCCGCGGCGGCCTCACAGTTTTCGTTGATACCACCTAACAATGCCTCGGGCAACTTTACAAAAGTCACGCAGCGAGTGCCGGTTAAGATTCTATTTTCGGACGATCAAACTGACGATCCGGGTACACGACCGAAGCTTTTACCGGGGATGTCGGTAGAAGTGAAAGTAACAGTGAAAGAGAAGTAAGCGATGGCTCTTGGCCAATGGCGCGGCATGCGCGCCAAATTGATGCAGGACATACCGCAGCTCCGGCCGGAACACCCCTCGTATCGCTGGCTGGTCCTGGCAGGCGTTATGATCGCGACTTTCATGGCGGTACTGGACGCCACGATCGTCAACGTCGCCCTGCCCAAGCTAATGTCCTCGTTCGGCGTGACGGTAGACAAGGTCGAGTGGGTACTAACTGCATACTTAATCGTCTTTGGCGTGATGTTGCCGACTTCCGGCTGGCTGGCCGATACATTCGGGTACAAGCTGATATTCAGCCTGGGCTTGTTTCTGTTCACGGTCAGTTCATTCCTGTGCAGCTTGGCCTGGGATTTCAACATATTGATACTTTTCAGGGTTCTTCAAGGGGCCGGGTCCGGTATTCTCATGCCGGTCGGCATGGCTATCATAACGCGCGAATTCCCACTCGAAAAACGGGGCATTGCACTGGCTTTCTGGTCAATGGCCGCTTCGGCCTCGGTTTCGCTCGGGCCGACTATCGGCGGTTATCTGATCGACCGCTTTTCCTGGCACACAATCTTCGACGTCAACGTCCCGGTCGGCATTTTCGGGATGATTGTCGCGGCCATTATCTTGCAGGAACGTAAGTCCGATGAGTCCCGCTCTTTAGACCTGATCGGCTTTATCTCGCTGACGGCTTTTCTGGTGGCGCTTCTGCTGGCCCTGTCCAGTGGTAACTCCGCCTGGAACACCGGCGGCTGGACGTCCAATTACATTCTCACCTGCTTTGCAATCTCGGCCGTATCACTGGTAGTATTCCTGATCACTGAATTCAATGTAAAACACCCCCTGATAGAACTTAATCTTTTTAAAGATTACAAATTCGCCGTTTGCAATATCGTCCTGTTCATGGTCGGTGTCGGGATGTTCGGCACTACGTTTCTTTTACCTATATACTTGCAAAACTCGCTTGGCTATACACCGTTTCAAGCCGGGTTGGTCTTTCTTCCGGTAGGGTTAATGCAGGGAATCGCGGCTCCACTGGCTGGATTGTACAGCGACAGGTTCACTCCAAAACTCCCGGTTATAATCGGTATGCTGTTGATGTCTTTCACGTTCTACCAGTTTTCAACCCTGTCGCTGTTTTCCGAACGAGGAGATATTACCATCCCGCTCATTCTCCGCGGTGTCGCGATAGGTGTTTTGTTCGCGCCGCTGATGACCCTGGCTATCACGGAGATTTCGCACCAGAAAATGGCGCAGGCCTCAGGGCTGCTCAACGTCATTCGTCAGATCGGCGGGAGTTTCGGAGTGGCCGTGTTCGGGACGGTTTTAACCCGCCGGACCATATATCACTCGGCCATGTATGGCGAGCAGGCTAATGCATATTCTGATATATATAAACAGACAATAATGAAATTGCAATCGTGGGCAATGCACGCGACCGGAAGTACGCCCGGTGAGGCGCTGACGCAGGCCAAGGCGCAAATCGGGATATTTATCTCCAACCAGGCGTTTGTTCAGGCGGTCGACGACGTGTTTCTACTGGCCGGAGTCATTATTTTATTCGGCGTCGTGCCGCTTTTCGCGATCCGGGTACGTCGCTCAGCCGGTCGACGAATTCCCGCAAACCGCCCGGCCCAGGCGCAAAGAGGATAGGTAACGAAGTATGAAAATATTTTCGATCATAATCGTTTTTTTTATAACATGCCTGTGCGGCATCGGTGCAATGGCACAATCGGCCTCCTCGGATTCCCTTACGGTCGAACGGGCGGTGCAATTAACCCTCAAAAGCCACGCCGCGATCCGTCAATCGGAGTACGAAACAGCGGCCGCGGCAGCAGGGATTGACGAAAGCCGCAGCGCTCTTTATCCGGACATTTCACTCGGCGGTGATTATACCCGCATCGGCCCCGTACCGGAGTTCGAACTTCCCGGACAGGGCCAGCTGAAGCTGGCACCTTACAATAATTATGATTTGCACGCCAGCCTGAAACAGACGCTGTACGATTTCGGACGAACGAACAAGGCCATCTTGCTTGCGAAAACATCGCATCAGGCCGCAACCGATAACGTCGATCTGGTCAAATTCAATCTGGCATATCGAACCACCGGCGTCTTCAATGCAATTTTGATATTGCACCAGAGAATCGACGTCCTCGACGAACAACTCCAGACCCTGAAGCAGCATCTTGATATCAGCTTAAAAAAAATCGACGCCGGGACCGCCACCGATTTTGATACCCTGACCATACAAGTGAAAATAGCCGTGGTCCGAAGTGAGCGTATCGACACCATGCACGCACTCAAGACGCAGGAGATCGTATTCCGCCAGTTGACCGGGCTGTCATCGGACACGCCGATCAATCTACGAGGAACTTTTATATCTGATAAAATGGCGCTCAATACCGACTCGCTTTTGATCGCCGCCGACAACCAGCGTCCCGAACTGACCCTGGCCCGCGATGCTGAAAACAGCGCCGAAGCCCGCTCGCAATTGGTGGCACTGGACAATAAACCCACCCTCTCATTGCACGTCACGACCGGCCTGAACAACGGCTATGAACCAGATTTGAATACCCTGCGCGGCAATTACGCGGCTGGGGTAGAACTGAAAATTCCGGTTTTCAACGGCCATCGAACGAAATATAAAAAGGCCGCGGCCGATGCCGGTTTCAATTCGGCCCGGGCTCATACGTCTGACATAGAACAGCGGGTCAAATCCGAGGTGCTCCAGGCCGTTGCCGGTGTGAATTCGAATCTGGACAAGATCGCCAGCACTGAGACCCAGGTACAGCAGGCCCAGAAAGCGGTTGAGATGGCCCGCGTCCGCTATACTACCGGAGTCATAACGAATTTGGACCTGCTCGATGCCGAAACCACTCTTTCGCAGGCCAAGTTGATCCGTCTACGGGCGCTGTACGATTACACCGTCAGCCTCAACGAACTGGATCAAGCCACGGGCAGAAAGCTTTGGTAGTTGCGGCGACCTGTTGCGGCAACATCTCGGTTGGTAATTTAAACTCCCTGAATCTCTTACATACGATCTCTATATTTTTATCGAACATTATTTTCTTAAAATGGACGCCAAAGTAATCTTTATGCGATCCCTGCACATTGCAAATGGAACATTAAACCTCCGGCAGTGTTAAGTTTAAATACGGTAAATCCGACAGCAGTGCTCGCAAAAACATTGTGGCCGGAAATTAACAGACTTTGACGGAAATTAAAAGACCGAGTTCGCAGATGTAACAGCTACGACAGGCCAGAGTCAGAGATTCCTGAAGGAAGCAGGTGATGGAAATGACGGACAAACTGACGGTTGGCATTGACCTGGGTGGAACGAAAATCGGAGCCGCACTTGTAGACTCGAACGGGCACGACCGAGACGAAATGCGCGAACAAACGCTCGCCTGCGAAGGCGCACAAGCCGTCGAGCGGCGCCTTCAACACATCATTACGAATCTGGTAGAATCTTCAAACGGAGCCAAACCGAACGCGATCGGAATCGGCGTCGCAGGGCAAATCGACTCGAAAGCTGGAATCGTCCACAGCGCGCCGAATCTCGGGTGGCATGATTATCCACTTGGCAGCATCCTATCCGATAAATTCAATCTCCCGGTATTCATAGACAACGACGTTCGCATGGCCGCTTATGGCGAATGGAAACTCGGAGCGGGACAAAATGTCGACGATCTTGTCTGCGTCTTTGTCGGGACCGGGGTTGGCGGCGGGATCATAAGCGGCGGCCGCCTGATCACCGGCGACGCCAACACCGCCGGTGAAATCGGGCACATGACGGTCGACCTGAACGGCCCTTCCTGCCACTGCGGAAATAGGGGATGCCTCGAAGCGTATGCCGGTGGCTGGGCTATCGGACTTACAGCCAGACAATTCATTAAGGAAAATCCCAAAGCCGGTGCGGCCATATTGAATTATGCAGGTAATCAAATGGAACAGGTAACTGCAGAGAAAGTCCAAATTGCCGCCCACGACGGCGATAAAGCGGCCATTCAAATTTTAAATTCCGCCATCGATGCGCTGGTCGCGGGTATAACGTCCGTTGTGAATTTACTGAGCCCCAGCAGATTGATTCTCGGCGGAGGCGTGATCGAGGGCTACCCCGAAATGATCGGGCAGATCGAAAAAAGGGTTCGTCAAAAGGCCCTGACGGCGGCGGTGAAAAACATCGATTTCGTAAAAGCACAGCTGGGCGCCAAAGCCGGGATTCTCGGCTCGGCCCTGGCTGCACGCGATAGATTATAGAGAAAGGACATAAATTATGAGTGGACAGTACAAACTCGACGAACTGAGTATAAATACACTTCGATTTCTTTCAATCGACGCCGTCCAGAAGGCTAATTCCGGTCATCCGGGGTTACCGATGGGTGCCGCGGCGATGGCCTACGTGCTCTGGACCAAATTTCTCAAACACAATCCGTCCGATCCCGGCTGGTTCGACCGCGACCGCTTTGTACTGTCGGCCGGTCACGGGTCTATGTTATTGTACTCACTTCTGCATGTCACCGGCTATGAACTTCCGCTCGACCAGATCAAGCAGTTTAGACAGTGGGGAAGCACTACGCCCGGCCATCCGGAACGCCTGCACACTCCGGGGGTCGAAGTAACCACCGGGCCTCTGGGTCAGGGCTTCGGCAACGGTGTCGGTATGGCCATAGCCGAAAAGCACCTCGCGGCCCGTTACAACAAAGACGACCATAAGATCATAGATCATTACACATACTCTATTTGCAGCGATGGCGACTTGATGGAGGGAATATCGTACGAAGCCGCATCGCTGGCCGGGCACCTGAAGCTCGGCAAACTCATATATTTGTACGACGCCAATCACGTCTCTCTCGCCGCCGCAACCGACCTGACTTTCACCGAAGACGTAATAAAACGGTTCGATGCTTTTCACTGGCACACTCAGAAGGTTGAAAACGGCAATGATTTGGGAGCAATAAGCAAAGCAATTGAAGACGCACAGGCTGAATCGGACCGCCCATCGCTGATTGCGGTGCACACTCATCTCGGTTATGGATCACCCAACCTGCAGGATACGTACAAAGCCCACGGATCACCGCTCGGTCCGGAAGAAGTACTGGCAACGAAGAAGAATCTCGGCTGGCCGACCGATAAAGATTTTTATATACCGGACGAAGTTCGCGATCACTTTAAAAAGGCACTTGAGACGGGACGAAAGGCCGAACAGGATTGGAAAGACCACTTTGAAAAATATTCCAATAGATATCCCGATGAAGCCGCCGAACTTAGCTCAATGATTGCCGGTGAACTACCGAGCAATTGGTCCGATGAACTCCCGATCTTTAAGCCCGACGACGGCAAAATCGCCACGCGCAACGCCTCACATAAAATCATAAACGCTCTGGCGACCAAACTACCGTCACTTATCGGTGGCGCCGCGGACCTGGGACCGTCCACCAAAACCTCGATGAAAAACCTCGGCGATTTCGAGCCGAAAGAATCCGACAAAACCGACACCCAGGGCTCGATCGGCGGAGGATGGAGCTGGGCCGGCCGCAACGTCCACTTCGGTGTTCGCGAACACGCCATGGGTTCTATATCCAACGGCATTGCCGCCCACGGCGGTCTGCTGCCGTTCGCCTCGACTTTCCTGATGTTTTCGGATTACATCCGTCCCACCCTTCGCCTGGCTTCATTGATGCACCTTCCTGTCAAGTACGTCTTCACACACGACAGCATCGGCCTTGGCGAAGACGGCCCGACCCACCAGCCGGTCGAACATCTGGCGAGCCTTCGGGCCATTCCCGGACTGATAGTCCTGCGTCCGGCCGACGCCAACGAAACGACTGAAGCGTGGAAAATAGCGATAGAAACGCGAGACCGACCGACCGTACTGGTGCTCAGCCGCCAGGGTCTGCCGGTTTTCGATAGAAAAGAAACATCACCGGCCGAAGGTGTACGACACGGTGCATACATATTGAAAGATTCACAGCCCGGAATGCCGGACCTGATTCTGATCGCCACCGGCTCCGAAGTCGCGCTGGCTCTCGAAGCGCAAAAGGAACTTGAGAAAGATTCGATCAACGTCCGCGTGGTATCAATGCCCGGTTGGGAACTGTTTGAACAACAACCTGAAGCTTACCGGGAGTCGGTGCTTCCAAAAGAAGTAACCGCCCGCGTTGCAATCGAAGCGGCTTCGTCGCTCGGCTGGCACCGCTGGACGGGCACTTACGGCGACACAATCACGGTCGACAAATTCGGAGCCTCGGCACCGGGCAATAAAGTTTTGGATAAGTACGGTTTCAACGTCGACAACGTCTGTAATAAAGCCCGCAGACTGCTGGAAGCGACGGAGGCGGTGAAATGATGCGCATCGGAATTGCCGCCGACCACGGCGGCTGGGAGTTAAAGAAAGAGCTTTTGACAAGCCTGAAAATCGAGGGTTACGAAATAAAAGACTTCGGTGCGGACGTGTACGATAAAGACGATGATTACCCCGATTTCGTCTTACCGCTGGCCCGCGCCGTGGCCGACGGGACCGTCGAGCGCGGCATAGCCCTGTGCGGCAGCGGCATCGGGGCATGCATCGCCGCCAACAAGGTCGACGGTGCTCGCGCCGGGATGGCCCACGAGATTTTTTCGGCACATCAGGGAGTCGAAGACGACAACATGAACATAATTTGTCTGGGCGGACGGGTCGTCGCACTGCATCTGGCCCGCGAATTAATCAGTGCGTTCCTGAACGCGAAATTCCGCGGCGGCGGACGTTTTCAGCGCCGTCTGGATAAAATAGATAAACTGGCAAATGGAAAGGCGCAGCTATGAAATACAATCCGCTTTTAAAAATACCCGAATTCGGCCAGAGCATATGGCTGGATTACCTGCGCAGGGACATGCTGGAATCGGGCGAACTGGGACGGCTCATCGAAAACGACGACCTTCGCGGCCTGACGTCGAACCCTCAGATATTCTGGAAGGCCATCGACGGCAGCGACGACTACACCGGCGCCATACACAACCTGGCCGCCCAGGGCAAA
>CAZMWI010000092.1:2480-12579 GCA_964569945.1 uncultured Ignavibacteriaceae bacterium | reverse complement strand
AGAAAAAAATCAGGAAGGGCCAGCCGGAAAAGGGTAGCAAGCCGCTGAAAGAAATGGTCAAGATCGATACCAACAGGCTGGACTCGCTTGTGGACACCATCGGTGAACTGGTTATAGCCGAATCTATGGTCGGTCAAGACGCAGAATTTCTTGCGATGGCCCCGCCTCGCATCGCTAAGAATGTGGGCCACTTAAATAAGATAACCCGGGAACTTCAGTCAATGGGGATGGCAATGCGTCTGGTACCCGTCAGGCCGACATTTCAAAAACTAACTCGGGCGATAAGAGACCTTAGCCGAATAACCGGCAAAAAGATCGAACTGGTAATGTCCGGAGAGGATACCGAAGTCGATCGCGGAATTGTAGAGAAAATTGGCGATCCTCTTCTACACATGGTTCGCAACGCCGCGGATCACGCCATTGAAGATCCGGATGAACGAAAGCAAGCGGGGAAATCCGATGCGGGCCATATCTGGCTGCGGGCCTTCCACAAAGGCGGTAACATTTATTTCGAAATTAAAGACGATGGTCGCGGATTGAATAAAGAAAAGATTTTGAATAAAGCCCGGGAACGAGGACTATTGGATGGCCGCAAAGAATTGAGCGACCGCGAAATTTACGAACTGATATTGCAGCCCGGTTTCTCCACGGCCCAGACCGTGACGGACGTTTCCGGTCGCGGCGTTGGCATGGACGTGGTCAAGAAAAACATAGATTCCATGCGCGGCAGTCTTGAAATACAATCGCAGTTAGGAGAAGGAACCAAATTTACAATAAGACTTCCCCTGACGCTGGCAATCATCGATGGAATGCTGATCAGCGTAAGCGGCGAACGATTCATTATTCCAACCGTGTCGATATTGGAATCCGTCCAGCTCTCAGAAGACATTATCGAGACCATTGGGGGCAACAAGCAGATAGTACACATCAGAGATAAGCTTTTTCCCTTGATCCATTTGTCAGAGTTGTTCGGTCTTGAATCGACAACGAACGAAGGTGAAGGTATTATCGTCATCGTCGACGATGGATTAAAAAAAGTGGGTTTAGTTGCGGACAAACTGCTCGGGATGAGCCAGACCGTCATAAAAAACCTGGGTCCGGTATTCCGCGAAACCAAATGGTTCAGCGGCGGGGCAATCTTATCCGACGGCAACGTCGGATTGATAATAGATATCTCCGGCATAATTGAACTTGCGGGGAAATCTCAAAGCGCTCAGCGCAGGGTGCATCATAGATTATATGCCGATGAAAACTTGCAGAATCAATCTTCAGTACCGGACTCCGATTGTTACGGGTTGGCCGCGAATCATGCGATCGATAATTCAGACAATTTGAAGATAGAAGATAATGCAATTATAAAGGAGGAGATTTAATGCAGGCAGTTAATAACGTCGATGACATCGCCGTTGAAAGCCAGGCCGCCTCTGTTTGTCGGGCCGGCAAATATCTGGCATTCAGGCTGTCAAACGAAGAGTATGGGCTGGAAATCCTGAAAGTCAGGGAAATAATAGGCCTAATGGGCATTACAAAAGTGCCTCGGACTCCGCATCACATCAGAGGAGTTATCAATCTGAGAGGCAAAGTAATTCCAGTTCTTGACCTGAGATTGAAATTTGGAATGGAGACGATTGAAGATACCCAGGAGACTTGTATTATCGTCGTTGATATTGCCCACAGTGGCGGAACATTGCAAATGGGGATTTTGGTCGACGCCGTTCTGGAGGTGCTTAACATACAGGAAAATGAAATTGAAGAGACACCCAGCTTTGGCCACGATGTCAATACCGATTTTATCCTCGGTATCGGTAAGATAAAAAACGAAGTAAAAATCCTGCTCGATATTGATAAAATCCTGACCAGTGACGATATCTCCGCGGCCTCATCCGCGCATGGCCAGCCGTTGACCGACGGATTGGAAGCAGAGCGCGAAGAAACCGCTGACGCGGGAGCCTGAAAGGATTAATCCTCAAGCAAAAAATTATTAATGATAATATGAAAGGGATAAAGAAAATGGCCTCTAAACCCACAAAAAAGCGCGCCGGCTCCGCTCCGAAAGGAAAAGCGCGGACCAATGGCCGCACGAATAATGCGAAATATGTCGAACAGGTTCTCGACAGCGTCGCTTCTCCGATGTTCGTGACCGATGAAAACCTCCTTATAACCCGAGTCAATGACGCCGCCTTGGATTTCATGGGATACAAGCGCGACGAAGTCATCGGGAAAATGACCTGTGCCGATTTTTCGAAGACGGAAATATGCGGTACAGCAGATTGTACGATTAAAAATTGTATGCGTACGGGCGAACCTATCGTCGGTGAGGTAAATGTCGAAACCAAAAACGGAAAAAAGGTCCCGGTCGGCGCCACATGTTCGGCTATTTTCGATGATAAGGGTAATCCGATCGGCGGACTGGAAGTCGTCGTCGACAGATCAGAGGCGGTCAACGCCTTCTGGGAAATGGAAAATATCATCAACTCGATCGCGGCCCCCATGTTTGTCGTGGATAAAAACCTGATCGTAAAATCGGTCAATGACGCCGCGCTAAATGCAGTAGGGCTTAACAGAGATGACGTGGTCGGTAAAATGACTTGTGCCAATATGTGCAATACGCCGCTTTGTAATACGGAAAATTGTACTATTAAAAACTGTATGCACACCGGCCAGGCAATTAACGGCGAAACATACATACAACGGCGCGACGGTAAAAAGATCCCGATCCAGGCTGCTTGTTCGGCTTTGTTTGACAAAGAAGGCAAACCATATGGCGGAATCGAAGTCGTAATGGACCAGACCGAACAGAAAGACACTCTGGCGCAGGTAATGAACCTTATCGATGCCGCCGGTGCCGGTCATCTGGACAAACGCATCGATCTGGGCAGCTCCACCGGTGATTATCTGAGGTTGCGCCAGGGCATAAATGAGCTGGTAGATGTCGTTCACGACGCTCTCGCCAACGTCGCTCGGGCCGTCGATCAGGTTACGTCCGCGGGCGGTCAGATCAGCGACGGCAGCCAGGGCCTTGCCCAAAGCGCCTCGGAACAAGCCAGTTCTCTTCAGGAAGTATCCAGCAGTCTGGAACAGATGTCGAGCATGACCAAGCAAAACGCCGAAAACGCCAACCAAACGAAGATTCTGGCGCAGGAAGCCAAAGACTCGGCCAACAAGGGCAATGGTGCCATGGGCCGGATGAAAGAAGCTGTAGACAAAATAAAATCTTCTTCCGATCAGACGGCCAAGATTCTCAAGACCATTGACGAGATCGCCTTCCAGACGAATCTGCTGGCCCTCAACGCCGCCGTGGAAGCCGCCAGAGCCGGTGAAGCGGGTAAAGGCTTTGCCGTTGTCGCAGAAGAAGTCCGTAACCTGGCTCAACGGTCAGCTGAAGCTGCCAAGAACACCGCGAATATGATTGAAGAGTCTATTGCTAACGCGACGGACGGCGTACGTATTTCGGAGGAAGTCGCCGTATCGCTGCATGAAATCGGCGAAAATTCCCTTAAAGTCGATAACCTGGTAGCAGAAATATCAGCCGCAAGTTCCGAACAAGCGCAGGGTATCGAGCAGATTAATACCGCCGTTACTCAGTTAAACAGTGCGACCGAACAAAATGCCGCCAATGCCGAGGAGTTCGCGAGCGCTTCCGAAGAGTTGAACGGCATGGCTGAAGAGCTTCGTCGCATTACTTCAGCTTTCAAGTTTAAAAACCAGCAAAATCAATTGGGGTCGGATCACAGGAATGATGTCGTTTACAAATCCGCGAGTTCTCCAAAACAAACTAAGAGCTCAAAGACGACAGAACGGGCCGGTCCAAACGCTGCCGGGACTGCCGAAGATATCATTCCCCTCGAAGCCGAACCCGTGATGGATTTTTAGGCTGCCACGTTGATGGAAGACGGCGCATCCGTTTGATGCGCCGTCTCGCCGTCTTTCCTGAATTGATGAATACACCTTAGGGGTCGGTATGGAAAAAATGAATAATGTGGCAGTGCCGAAACAAGTTCCTGCATCCACGCTCAGGATAAGTGATGATAAACTGAACGTCCTGCTTACTTGCAGCGCTCAATTTGCATCAGACCAGAATGCCTATCGCCTATTGCTTAGTGAATGTCAAAATTTGGGTGTTCAATGCGAGATAAACCAGTCCTTTTTGGCTTCTACTCTATCCAAATTCGCCTCGCTTAAACAGGACATCGTCGATCTCCCGATTGCCAAGGGTCTCTCGCCGGAGCCTTCAGTTAACGAAAAGGCGATTTGGTCTAAGGACTATTTTTCCAAGTCGACCTATATCGATCCTTTGACGAACCTGGTAGACTACCGAAGGACGATATCGAGTGCTGAAGTCGAAAAGGGTGATGTTCTTGTTACCATAAAGCCCGGAGTACCGGGCAAGGACGGCACGGATGTCTATGGTAACCCCATATGTTGCCCCGCCCCGAAAAAGCTGGGTCTAAAATGCGGCACAAATGTCATTTTCGATGAAAAATCCGGCTCCTTTCTGGCCGCATCGACCGGCCGGGTTCAACTCATTGGCAATACCATCCACGTAAACGATGAGCTAAAAATCCGGGAAGATGTCGGTCCCGATACAGGCAATATTCATCATAAGGGTATTGTCTACGTGAGCGGCAACGTCCAGGCGGATTACGAAATCAGCGTTACCGGTGATATACACATTAATGGCGTGTTAAATGCCGCCCACGTTCAATGCGGCGGAAGATTGGTGGCGAGGGGGGGTATAAACGGCAATCAAAAAAACACCATCGATGCACAGAGCGATATTCTAACGAAATATATAGACAAGGGCATTATAACTTCCAATGGATCGATCACTGTCGAAAGCGAAATAATCCAGTCGATTATTTCCACTGGAGCGAGAATCCAGTGCCGGGGCAAAATTATTGGCGGCGTTTTGAATGCAATGCAGGGTATCATCGCCGGTGAAGCCGGAGCAACAATCGGAACCAAGACAACCTTGATCGCCGGGGTAGACGTGGCGCTGGATAAAAAATTGAACGATCTGAAATTAAAGGCGGATGAGAACCGGAAAAAGATGAGCGCATTGAATCAACGCATCACTCAATTATCACAGCTCGGCAAGCACCTCACGGCCGAACAGAGAGAGCAGTTGATGGAGATGCAGTTTGTAGCGGAAGAGCGGGAAAATGATAATACTGCAATCCTTGAAGAAATCGGAAAAATACAGGAGATACTCGTAGGTGGCAAATCGGCTACTATTGCAGTATTAAGGAAGGCATACCCGGGGGTTATTTTCAAAATCTATAACAGACAATATGAGGTTCATGAAGGAATACAGGGCCCATTCGAGGTCAGAATCGACCGTGAACAGGATCAACTGGTTATTGAACATAAAAATGTAAACTTGGAGCAACCATAGTGCAAAAAGAAGTTACAAAAAGCTTCATCGAGTCGATTTCCGAAGTTTTCGGAAATATGCTTGATTGCTCGGTGGAGCTTAAAAAGGGAAAGTCGGATAATTTATACAAAGATAACTCGTTCGTTATCGGCGTGATCGGATTGTCGGGCACGGCGCAGGCGGTCATAGCCTTGAGTTTTTCCGAACAGGCCGCGCTAAAGACCGTCGGTCAAATGGCAGGTTGCAAGTTTGACAGCATCGATAGTACGGTCGCCGACGGGGTTGGTGAACTGGTTAACATGATTGTCGGCAACGCGAAAGCGAAGTTGGAATCACATTCTTTGTCCATTAGTCTTCCGTCCGTGTTTAAAGGAAATCTGTGCAAGATACAATGGCCCATGGGGGTGGATTATTTCGACATTAACTTTACAAGCAAGTACGGGGATTTCGATTTAGCCGTGGCGTTTAAGGAAACGGCGTCTACAAAAAGGGAGGTCGAGAATGTCAATACTGGTGGTTGATGACTCACAAATCATGAGAAAAATTATATCCCAGGCCATTGCCAAGGTAGGTAAGTACAATATAATTGAAGCCGCCGATGGCAGCGAGGCCGTGGAAACAATGCTCAAAGATGACACCGTGGAATTGGTTCTGATGGATTGGAATATGCCGGTCATGACCGGGATTGACGCCGTTAAGAAGATTCGTATGAATCAAAAAAAGACGCCAATTGTAATGGTAACAACCGAGGCCGAGAAAGATAGAGTTCTTGAAGCCATAAAATCGGGGGCTAATGACTATTTGGCGAAGCCGTTTGGTCCCAAAGACATTCAGGCTAAGTTGAGCAAATTTCTGCCTCAGTCGAATTCCTGATGATGGATGGTTCCATGAAAAATCCTCCCGCCCATGTGGGTGAGTTGAGCAATAACGCCTTTGCTCAACTGCGCAAGATCATCTACGACCAGTCGGGCATATCCCTGAACGACGGCAAAGCGGCCATGATCAAAGCGCGGGTTTCCAAAAGACTAAGGCGGCTCGAATTGAGCGGCTTTGATGAATATATTCAATACCTGGCCGCCGATAAAAGCGGGGAAGAGTTGAGTAACCTGCTCGACGTCGTATCGACCAATGTCACCAGCTTTTTTCGTGAAGGTCATCATTTTGAATTTCTCAATTCCCTGATTAAGAATTGGATGAGTATGGGCCAAAAGAAGGTCCGAATTTGGTCATGCGGATGTTCCAGCGGAGAAGAACCTTATAGTATCGCTATTGAGCTTTTGGAGGCGGCAGGAACCGGAAAGCAACGGGATTTTAAAATTCTCGCCACTGATATTGCTTCGAGTGTACTGAAATCGTGTTTGCACGGTGAATACGATGCCGCGGACATTGCCGGGATTCCCGCACAACGACTGAATAAGTATTTCGATAAATCCCAAAAAGACAATGGGAATTTTTATACGGCGGGATCTGCCTTGAAAGATATGGTGCTGGTACGACAATTTAACATGATGTCATTCCCTTATCCGCTGCGACGTCAGTTGGATATAATTTTCTGTAGAAATGTAATGATCTATTTTGACCGGCCGACAAAAATGCGAATTATTGACGAGTTTCACCGCCTGATAAAGCCGGGCGGATATTTGTTTATCGGCCACGCCGAAAATCTCCCCGATGCAACTGCCAAATTCTTCACCGTCAGACCAACCATATATCAGAGAGTATAAGAATGGATGTACATATAATCGGGATCTCCGACCTTTACGTATCGAATAGCCGGAATGATGTATTAAAAACATTCTCGCTCGGCTCATGTATCGGGATAACTATTTATGATCCCGTCGCGGTCGTGGGCGGGCTGTTGCATATAATGCTTCCACTATCCACCTCGTCGCCTGACAAGGCTAAAGACAAACCGGGCATGTTCGCCGACACCGGGCTGACACTATTGCTCAATAAATTGTTTTCCAAAGGTGCCACCAAAAAAAATATGGTGGTAAAAATCGCCGGCGGGTCAAAGATGATGGATCACAACAACTTTTTTAATATTGGTCAGCGTAATTTTGCCGCCATAAGAAAGTACCTCTGGAAAGAAAGCATTCTGATATCCGCACAGGATGTTGGGGGTTCGATCTCGCGGACTATGTGGCTGAATATGAACGATGGCAGGGTCTTCGTGAAATCCGTAAATGGGGAAGTTGAGCTATGCAAATAAATGATTTAATAGAAGAAAGAATCTCCAGAATACAGGTAATTCCCGAGATCGCTCACAGATTGATTGCCGTAATAAATAATCCGAATTCGGGCGAAAAAGATATTTCGAAAATTATAGAAATAGACCCCGTTCTTACAGCCAGCGTTTTGAAGGCGGCAAACTCGGTTTTTTATGGCACCATCGGCGGTGTCGATACATTATCATTGGCAATCAAACGTCTTGGAATTAGGCATATTTTTAAGATCGCAATGTCATCTACCATGCGCTCTTTTCTCGATAAACCGGCTGAAGGTTATAATTTGTCGGCAAGGGAGCTCTGGTTACATTCAAATGCGGTCGCGGCCGTATCCGGTATGATTTGTGAGACCATTAGTACCGGAGAGTGCGGTTTTATATTTACATCGGCGTTGATCCACGATATCGGCAAAATAGTGATCGGAGAATTCATCAGGGATAAATTCTCCGAAATATGGCAACTGTCAGAAAGCAGTGATATCCCGTTTGAAGAAGCCGAACGGGAAATTATCGGATTCGACCATACGCAGGTAGGGGAGAGGATAGCGGAAAATTGGAATTTCCCGCAAAAGGTCAGAGCCATAATCCGTTGGCATCATAGCCCTGATAACGCCCCGGAACTATGCCGCTCAATCGATATTGTCCACGTCGCAGACGCCTTGTGCTTACAGCAGGGACTTGGGCTTGGCAATGACGGGCTGAGATACGTTCTAAATGAAGAATCGATTAAGAGGTTGGGTCTTTCTAATAAATATCTGGAGGAACTGATGTGTAAGGCGATGCAGTTCCTTATGGATTTTGAACAGATGTACGGCAATGTACATGGTAACTCAAGAGTCGAGAGGTGATCTAATATGGCCTATAATATACTCATTGTCGATGATTCTTTAACCGTACGCTCCATGCTGACGAAAGTCGTGAATTTGTCTAATATCGAATTGGGCGAAATTCTAACCGCGCAAAACGGTAAAGAAGCATTGGACAAATTACATGAAAACTGGATTGATTTGGTTTTGACCGATATCAATATGCCCGAAATGACCGGTATGGAATTAATAAAGGCGATGAATAACGACGCGCTGTTGAAATCAATCCCCATTATTGTCATCACCGGTGATGGAAACCGTAAACATATGAAGGAAATCGCTGATTCCGGCGTTAACCATTACTTGCGAAAACCTTTTACGCCTGAAGAGGTCGAAAGCACTCTGCGCAGTGTCTTGGAGGTGCCAGATGAGAGAGCAGGAAATTAAGAAAAAACTGGAAGCGGTCGCAATATCAGTCCTGGAACAATCTGCCTATACATTTGCCGACCCGAGCGAATTTCAAGAATTGCAGCAATTGGCCGAATTAAATATGATAGAGGCTACCATAGAATACAGCGGCGAATGCAACGGATCGCTTAAATTGGTATTACCTGCCGAGTTATGTGTCGAAATGCACTGCAATATGCTTGGCATAGATCCGTCAGATTGTAGTGACGTCGAGCAATCTCGTGATGCGGCAAAGGAAATTTTGAATATTATCTGCGGTCATTTTGTAACCGAAGTTTTCGGAGATACCCGGGATATATGGATGTCAACGCCGGAAGTGAAAGAAATGAAAGCCGAGGCAGTGGACTCGCATTCACCCAACGACCAAACGGTAGCATTACTGGCCGATGATATGCCCGTGCTTTTAACCTTCACAATTGCAAGCGGTGAATATGAGCATAAAAGTACTAATAGTTGATGATTCCGCGGTCGTCAGGAAGATATTAACCGACGAGCTTTCCAGGGACCCTGAAATTGTTGTGGTCGGCACGGCGATCGATCCATTTATCGCGCGCGATAAAATTATCCAGCTAAAACCGGATGTAATAACACTCGACGTTGAAATGCCGAGAATGGACGGTATTCAGTTCCTGCGACGGCTCATGAAACATTATCCGATGCCTGCCATAGTAGTATCTTCATTGACACAACAGGGTAGCGCGCTGGCACTGGAAGCTCTGGATGCGGGCGCTTTCGATGTTATGGCGAAACCGGGCGGGTCGTTTTCCGTCGGCGATATGACCGTCCAATTAATCGAGCTTATCAAAGCCGCCGCTCGGGGCCAGTGGAAAAAAAGGAATGAACCCCTGAACGAAGACGGAATATCTTCGGGTTCGTTGGCTCTTGCCGAAACCACGAATAAAGTAATCGCAATAGGGGCATCGACAGGCGGTACCGTGGCCCTGCACTACGTGCTGTCGCACATGCCCGCCAATAGTCCGGGAATAGTGGTTGTCCAGCATATGCCGGAGAAATTCACGAAGGCATTTGCCGAAAGGTTGAATGAATCTTCTGAGTTAGATATCTCGGAAGGGGCCGACGGGAACATCGTCGGCAATGGTAAGGCGTTTATCGCTCCCGGAAATCAACACATGCTGCTGCACCGGTCCGGAGGTAATTATATTATCCGGGTTAAAACGGGCCCGCTGGTCAACCGACACCGTCCGTCGGTTAATGTTTTATTCA
>CAZMWI010000092.1:484-2470 GCA_964569945.1 uncultured Ignavibacteriaceae bacterium | reverse complement strand
TCCGTGGCTCAATATGCCGGGTCAAATGCCTTAGGTGTAATCCTTACGGGTATGGGCGACGATGGTGCAGAAGGTATGGCGAAAATGAAAGCGGCCGGAGCCATTACAATTGCCCAGGACGAAGCGAGTTGCATTGTCTTCGGCATGCCCAAAAAGGCCATAGATGCCGGTGGTATAGACAAGGTTGAGTCATTATATGATATACCGAAGGCCATTATTGATATTATCAAGAGTCAAAATCAGCTTCAAACAGCCTGAGATAGACATTTCCAGATATAAATATTTACTTCCGTCTGAATCGACCTCGATTTTGTATTTAATTATCATCGTCTAATCTTGAATGTTCTGACGGATTTCTAACGAATCTATCTGAGTCTGCTTAACCGTATTAGACTCAATGAATTAACGTATTTCTCACGCCTTTTTAACATTTCGTGTAATAATTCGCCCACTTTGGGGACTATCTGATAAAATTTAATGCCATTGATTCCAACCTCAATGGGGAGGGTTATATACCGTTTAAAAGCCCGATAACCTCCGGGACGAAAAATATCGTCAATCTTATTTGTGGGGATAAATTCAAGCAACAAGTCTGTATAAAGGAGCGCGAATTATGCATGGCAAATCAGTCGTCAGTTTGAGTAAAAATGTTCTGTTTATGGTGACTCTTATAATTGGGATCATCTTTCTCCTGCCGTCTATGGGTTCAGCGACCATTATCAATGTCCCTGACGACTATTCCACGATTCAGGGGGCTATCGACGCCGCCACGTATTTTGATACGGTTCTGGTTGGGCCGGGTCATTACGTGGAAAATATTTTTTTCCGAGGCAAGTTTATCGTCGTCACGAGCTACTTCATGTATGACCATAATACCGATTACATTTTTAATACCATAATCGACGGCAGCAATCCGGCCGATTTTGACAGCGCTTCCACGGTCAATATGTATCTGACGGGCAGCAGCACGATTTTGCAGGGCTTTACGATAACCGCCGGAACCGGGACCATATATGAATGGACCACCAATACGTTCGATCGTACGGGCGGAGGCGTTTACCTGAGGTCCTCGACCGCGACCGTGCAGTACAATTATATAACCGGCAATAAAACGATAAACGACGAGGGTATATACAGCGCAGGCGGTGGCGGCATCAAAGTTCTTTCGGGCAATGCCATAATTCGGAATAATATCATAGCCTATAACGAAGGACATTACGGCGCCGGCATTTCGATCGGATTCTGCGAACCGATCATCAAGAATAACGTTATTGCTTATAATAGCGGCGGCCATAAGTACTCCGGCAGCGGAATCCAGATTAATCAGGGCGGTTCAGCCGTCATCGAAAATAATACCATCGTAGGCAATAGCGCGCCTTTGACCGGAGCCGCGATCAGGGTCTTCAGCGCCACGCCGATCATTCGCAATAACGTAATCTGGTACAACGAGGGCCCTTCGCCGCAAATCGACGGGTTCACGGTCGCCAATTACTGCAACCTTGAGTACAATACCGTTACGGGTTCCGGCAATATCAGTGTCGCGCCGCATCTGAGCCAGGAGCCGTGGTTGTATCCTTACGATGATTCTCCGGGCATCGACGCCGGTGATCCCAATACCGTATATAACGACGTCGAAAATCCCGCGTCTACGGGAGCCGCTCTCTGGCCGGCGTACGGCAGCTTGAGAAACGATATGGGTGCGTACGGTGGTCAGTGGGCGTTTACGATGCATCCTGCCAAAATATACGCCGATCCGATTGTCGGAAGTGTGCCTCTTGATGTGTCGTTCGAGGCCCACGCCTGCCGGGATATCAGCAACTGGATCTGGGCCTTTACCGACACCGATTCGGCTTTCGTTCAGAATCCGTCGTATCTGTTCAACTCCCCGGGACAGTACGACGTGGTTCTGAAAGCCGTCGACGGATCGGGAGACGACCTGTTCCGCCCCTGGCTGTAGCGGGTTGCCGGTCAGCGTCGGCGTCCCCC
>CAZMWI010000092.1:0-474 GCA_964569945.1 uncultured Ignavibacteriaceae bacterium | reverse complement strand
AGCCGATATTTGTCGTGGCCGATACGGTGGCTGGCGAGACAGTCGAAGTGAACACATCGACATCGACACAAATCGAATTTACGATTAGTCTCACCAATTATATCCCCGTGCGCGAGATAATTCTGCCGGTTGAGTATTCCGGGGATATCGATATGGAATACGGTTCATTCAATACAACGGGATGCCGGACCGATGGATATACCGGTATCGATGTAACCGTGGATGCAGACAACAACCGGCTTGTTTTCGATATTAAGTCAGATCCACTCAATCCGGGATTTCTTTCGGCCGGGAGCGGGCCGGTGCTGAACGTCGTTTTTGACGTCATCACCTGGGCACCGGGGACGACAACGATTGCCCTGGACGGATTCGATGCCACAACCTGCCTTCTGACGGGTGACGGGTTCGAATATAATCCCGAAGTAATCAACGGCGGGATTACCATATTGTACGTATGCGGTGACGCCACCGGTG